>JASJYE010000017.1 GCA_030123645.1 Candidatus Hydrogenedentota bacterium
CTACTGGTTCGAACTTTCCCCGGATTGTTTAGGCCGCAGTATGGCGTAGGTGGGCAGGCCGATCCCGTCGAAGCGATCGAGCACTTCGTGCGCGGGCGATGCCTCGAGGTCTTCGGCCTGGAACTTTACCTTCACGTAATCTTCGAGCCGCGCGAGCACGTCGTCGTTTCTGAATGTGGTCTTGTCCATCGTCAGGCAGTTCTTGCACCATGTCGCCCACATGTCCACGAACACGAGCTTATTTTCCGCCTTGGCCGTGGCGAGCCCCTCGGAGAGCGATGCGGTCCAGCCCTCGTCGAGGCGGGCCTTCTGAGCGCTTGCGACCAGGTCGCGGTCGACGCGGGTACTGTCGAAAATCTTCCAGCCGAGATGCGCGTAGTACGCCGCGAAGACGAGGATGAACACACCCATAACCTGTTTGACACGCACCATCCAGGGCCCGGGTTTGGGCAGGAAGGAGAGCCCCGCGCCCGCGAAGGGCCATGGCAGGGCCATACCGATGCCGAGAAAGAAGGGGAGAGCGAGTGCCATGGCCTGGCCCTTCGTATATTGGTCGCTCGCGTAGACGACGACCTGAATGACCACTGGCGCGACACAGGCCCCGGCCAGCAGCGCCGAGATTCCGCCCATGCCAAAGGCGAGCAGAAACGTTCCCTTCTTTGCCTTGCCGGCAAGGCTGAACTTCGACTGAAACTTCGAGAAGTCAATCGCGATGATGTCGAACATCGCGAGACCGAGAACAATGAAAAGGACGGCGATGCCGACGTTGAACCATATCGAGCTGTTGATGGCGCCGAAGGTGCCGGCGGTGAGGATCACGATGAGTCCGAGTGCGCCGTAGACCGCCGCCATCGCGAGGCCATAGGTGCCGCCGAGGGCGAAGCCTCGCGATCGCGATCCCGCCTGGGCGCCTGCGCCGATGATGGCCATGTTGATCGGCACCAGCGGAAGCACGCAGGGCGTTAAATTGAGCGCGAGGCCGCCTAGGGTCACGAGAAGCAAAATTACGAGAGGACCTCTGCCCTCGAGGGGGTTCTTGCGAATCGTCCCCGTTTCCGCCTCGTCGATAAAGGTAAGAAAAGCTTTGCTCTTGAGATAGCCGCCGGTCGTACCCAGGACTGTGAACTCTTCGAGCTGCGCCATTACGTCCCCTTCATCGACGGGTCCCGCTTCAGGCGCCGGTCCCGGGGCCTCCACAGTCACGGGTTCCTCGCGGGCACCTGTGAAAATAATGTCCTTGAAGAGCTCGGGGTTGACCATCGCCAGCTTCATGTCGGGCGGAACGATTTTCAGCGTGGCTTTATCGAAGCGATCCTGCGGCTGGAAACAGGCCTTGTCATCGCAGGCCTGATAGTGAAGCTTAGCTTGAATGGCGTGCTCGCCAACACCGATATCCGCTCTAATCTCAAGGGCTACGCCGACCACGAATCGTCCTTCAAAGACGGCCAGGGGCTCCGCGGAAATCTCCGTATCCAGCAGGATGGCTTCGGGATAGACTATCTCCAGGACCTCGACGCCTTCCGGCAGCGTAAAGGTAAGTATTGCCGGGATCAGGAACTGTTCGAGTGGCGCATTGGATTGGATGTGGTAGCCCTTCTCGATATCGACTTCCAGGGCGGCGTAGATGGTGCTTCCGGCATGTGCGGCGTCGGTATCGAAGATTAAGTTCGTTTCGACGCGCACGTTCTTGGCTTGAGCGGCGGCCCATTCCACGGGCATGGCCAGGACAACCAGGACCATCGCCGCGAGACCTACGATCCGGAAACCGGTTTTCATAATACCTCCGATTATGAAACGCCCAATTGCTGGAGGAGTTCCTCCGGGGTCGTGACGGGAAGCTTGCAGGCGAAATCTTTACACACGTATGCCGTGGCCTTATCGCCAATGAGCGTTTTATTGGCCAGTAGTGGCATGTCTTTCTCGTCGGACGCGGCGCTATCCGACGAGGGATCAAGAAACGCGACGATCTTGTTCGGGACAAAGGCGCCGTAGACGGCGTCGAGCAGCGCCTGCACGTCCTCGCTGCCGTCCGTGCCCACGAGCGCGATCTCCTTGGGTGGATAGAGCAGGAAATCAGCCGCGCCAAGCATTCTAGGCACAGCCTGCGGATAGTCGGACAGGAGCCGGTGGTTCGTTTCGAGCAGAAGCCTTCCCTTCTCATAGTAGTCCCGATTATCGAGGAACTTCGCGAGGCGCAGCAGCCCGTAGGCGGCCATCGAATTGCCGGAGGGAACCGCCGAATCTTGTGAGGGCTTCGTGCGCACAAGCAAGTTCTTGTGATCGCGGGAGGTGAAGTAGAAGCCCGGATCGCCGGCGTCCCAGAATTCATCGATCATTGTTTTCGCTAACGCGTCGGCCTCCCGGAGCCACGCCGAGTCGAAAGTGGCCTCATAGACCTCCGTAAGCGCCACGATCATGTATGCGTAGTCATGCTGGTAGGCGGGCAGGCGGCTCTCGCCTTTACGGTGCGTGCGCAAGAGCTTTCCGTCGCGCTTCATGTCCGTAACGATGAACGTTGAGGCCTCGACCGCCGCGTCACGGTAGCGCTCATCGCCCAGAATGCGGTATCCCTGCGCGAAGGCGGAAATCATGAGCGCGTTCCACGAGGTCAGGACTTTGTCGTCCAGGCTCGGGCGCACGCGCTTGCTGCGCACGTCGAGCATCGTCCGCTTCAGTTCGGCCATTTTCTCGCGAAGCGCATCCACTGTAAGCTTCAAGTTCTCGGCGACCTGTTCCTCAGAGCGCGGCGTGTGGAGGATATTCAGATTTCTGTGATACTTCTCGCGTGACTGAAAGTTTCCACCCTTCTTCACGTTGTAATACGCGGCGAAAATCTTAGCGTCTTCTTCACCTAAGTGCTCCGTGATCTCGTCGCGAGTCCAGATATAGAACTTGCCTTCCTCGCCTTCGCTGTCGGCGTCTTCGGCGCTGTGAAAGCCGCCGCGCTCATCGCGCATATCGCGCAGAATGTACTCGAAAGTCTCCTCCGCAACCCGCCTGTACATCGGATTCTTGGTGAGCTGATAGGCTTCGAGATAGACCTGTGCCAACTGGGCGTTGTCGTACAGCATCTTTTCGAAATGCGGCACAAGCCATTGGGAATCCGTGGAATAGCGTGCAAAACCGCCGCCAAGATGGTCATACATCCCGCCTTGGGCCATTCTGTCCAGCGTGAGCGTGGCCATGCGAAGCGTGTGTTCATCGCCTGTCCGTTGATATTCCCGGAGAAACAGCGCGATGCTCGAACTGGGCGGGAACTTGGGCGCGCCGCCGAAGCCGCCGTAGGTGGCGTCGAAGTTCGTGCCGAGGTCCCTCGCGGCGTCGGAGAGGATGTCGGTTGTCAGAGTGTTGGCCCCTTGAGCTAGTCCCGACAAGACCCCCGCCAGATGGTCCGTGAGACCATCGGCGAATTCATTAATCTTCGCTCGTTCCTTTTCCCACATTTCCGCGAGCCGGACCAGGAGGGACTTGAAGCCTGGACGGCCGAAGGAGTCTTCGGGAGGAAAATAGGTGCCGCCGTAGAACGGTTTGAGTTCAGGTGTGAGAAAGACCGACATGGGCCAGCCGCCGCTCCCGGTCATCCGTGTGACCGCGGTCATGTAAATTTCGTCGACATCCGGGCGTTCCTCGCGGTCGACCTTGATGCTCACGAAGTGCTCGTTCATGATCTCGGCGATTTCTTCGTTCTCAAAGGATTCTCGCTCCATGACATGGCACCAGTGGCACGAGGAGTATCCCACGGAGAGAAAAATGGGCTTGTCTTCGTCCCGGGCCTTTTCGAAGGCTTCAGGCCCCCAGGGATACCAATCCACGGGATTGTGCGCATGTTGAAGCAGATAGGGGCTCGTTTCGTTGATAAGACGGTTTGTATGCACTGCTTTAGTCTCGATTTGCAACACGTGATCCGCCTCCCTCGCCGTCGTCTGCGCTCCGGTTGCCTGTGCTCCGGCTCTTGCGCGTTGATCGGGATCCGAACACGACACGGCCAATACCACCGATACGAGGGCCGCGACTCTTTGGCCGTAAAATCTACGAATCCAGATCATTGATTGTCCTCTTGGCTGGTTAGAATGACGGCCTTTCACCACGCCCGCGCAGCATATCCGCTACGAAGGCGATATTATTTTAGCATTGCAGCGCGTACACTCGCTACGTCTCTGCGTGATGGTCTGGGTTGTCTTTTCTTATAACCATGCCCACCGCCCATACATTTCTACGTGCGGAGTGTCCAGGAGCGTATATTAGTAGATTCTGGAGAGCGCAAAAAAATGTCAGTGGATCCTTTTACGAAAGCATGCGCCCTTAGGCGGGTGCTCGCACACGCCTGCCGCCCGGCATGTCGTTGCCGGCCTGTCCAAGTTTAGCTTCGCGCTCCGCCTCCCGGTAGGCCTTGAGCCGGTTGGAGTGGTCCAGCAGGGCAATTTCGCGCGCCGCGCACCTAAGCGCCATCAAGAACCAGAAGGGCTCCATAATGCGCACGATAAGAAAGGAGATCGTCCCGAAGCTGTGGGCGATCAGCCCAATAGTCGTGGCGAGCATGCCAAGGGCCAGTCCCTTCGCCACCCAATACCGCGACCATCGGAAAGCCTCGTTGGTCGTCTTGAGAACGCGCCAAATCAAGAATAGGAACGCGGCGAAACCGACTAGGCCCGTCTCGATAATCACGCGCGCGAATTGACCGTCCAATACGGTATCCCAGGAGATCCCGCCTCCAAACCATGGCCAGATCGTCAAGTTATAGCGGGCTTTCTTCCACACGTAGATCCGCTCATACGCCGATTTGTCGATCGTAACCTTTTCCTTTACACCCGGAATATTAATGGCCACGCCTGAGGGGATGAAGGTGTCATTGACGCGTTTCTTTACGTCTTCAGGCATTGCGAAGGGGGAGACAACAAGGACAAGCGCGACGAGAGCGAGCACGGATCCGCGGCGGCTCGCCACGCCCATGACCACCAGAGCAACAAATAGCGCGATGTACGACGCCCGCGACAGCGTCATGACAAAAGGCACAAAGGCCGCCGAGGCGATGCCGAGGAAGATCCATTTCCACCGAGCGTTAGGCGCGTAAAGCAACAAGGCCAAACATAGGCAGATCACGATCATCAGATAGCCGCCCAGGGTGTTGGGTTCCGTGCCCCCGGCCTCGAAGGGCGCACTCACGCGCGGTAATGTGCCGATGCTGATGATGCCATAGACGCACACGATCAGGGAGACGGCGAAGAACACGACGAGTTGATGCTCGACTGCTTTCATGCTGGTGATTGACATGCCGACCATGAAAAATATGAGGTAGAACTCGAACATTTTGAGCAGGACAAAAAACGCGACATCTCTATCCCAGGCGGGCACGGAGATGCGGAGGGCCAGAAGCGTCGAAATGAGGCAGACAGAGTAATAAGCGAAAATCCCCGGGTTGATCGGATTGGGGCGCCAGAGCAGCGCTTTGCCTTCGAAGGCGTGTTTCACGACGACCCCGAGGAAAATGACTATAATCAGGATGTCGTCGTAGCGCAGGTTTATTCCCCGCTCGTCATGCGTGCCGACGCTACCCGCTTCAACCTCCGGCGAGAGCAACATGGCCACGAGCAATATGAACAGGCCGTACTCGACCCGAACAAGCGTTATACCGAAGACGAGCAGACTTACCGCAAGGGCGATCGTTACGCTGTCGTTCTGGAACAGGAAATGGACAGCGAAAAGTGCCACGGCGCACATGATCGTGAAGAATGCGAAGACAGGCGCTTCAATGTGGCTCTCGGCGATTTCACCACGGCCGATACCGTATTCGGGACGTCCGGACCAGGCCATCGGGCTAACTCACACTCCTTCGTGGCGATCGCTCACGCCTTAGGTCTACTTCTCGCTTTCTGCGTGGACGCCGTCCAAGGCCGAAAGCGTCTCCGAAAAAGTGCCTGTGAGGCCCGATTCAGGCGTCCGCCTGCCCCGCTTGGCCTTTTCGTCGTAATAATAATAATAATGTCTTGACGTAGTCTTCAAGCCGTTCAAAACAGCGCCCGCGATTTTTGGATTGGCCGTTTCAATGATCTTCTTCGCCCGCAGGACCGTCTCGCGGCGCGTGCGATTGACGGAGACCACCAAAATGATGCAATCGACGTGCGTAGCCAGAATTACCGGATCGGTCACGACAAGCGTCGATGGGGCATCGCAAATGACCACGTCAAAGGTTTTCGCGAGCTCGGACATTACCAGCGCCATCATTTCGGAGTTGATCAGCTCGGACGGGTTCGGTGGCACGCCTCCGCTGGAGATCATCCAGAGGTTTTCCGTTTGGGTCGGTAAAATGACATCTGCCAGTTTCGCTTCGTTTTGAAGCACATCCGCAAGACCAAGGCCCCGCTTCATACCCAGGGCACGGTGCACGTTGGGCCGGCGAAGGTCAGTATCCATGATGACCACGCGCTTGCCGAGGTCGGACATTGTGACCGCAAAATTGACGGCAGTCGTTGTTTTGCCCTCACCGGGAAGCGAGCTGGTGACCATAATGGTCTTTGAGGCCTTTCGCAACGTGGCAAACTGGAAGTTGGTGCGCAACGAGCGGTAGGCCTCGGCCACGGGCGATTTCGGGTCGTGTTGCGTGACAATACATGCGGAGATCGGGTCGTCTTGGGCGCCGCCCGGCCCCCTGAGGCCCCTGCGCCTCCTGCTGCGCCATCCGCGGCCCGTCCACATGTCGGGTATCGTGCCTATGTCTTCCAATCCGATGTAAGTTCGCAGATCGCTGGCCGATTTAATGGATGTGTCGTTCATCTCTCGCAGCATCGCGTAACCGATCGAGAGGGCCAGCCCGATGAATAACCCGACGAGGGAATTTGCTCCGATGGGTGTTCCACTCCCTGGCGCAGAATATCCAGTTCCTTGAGCAGACCTTGGACGACCCCTTCTGTGACGTTTCCAAGTGCGCCGGGAAGATTGCGCGCGTTCTGCTCGAGCTCTCTATCAAGTTCGGCGAGTTGCGCGCTGATTTGCTCTTTCGTCGCCGTGGTTTCGATCAGCTCCATGTTCTTGTTTTCAATGTCGTCCCAGACTTGCCTGTGCGTGAGGAAACCCATCTTTTCGCGGAAGTCCCACTGCGACCCCTCGGCCTCGTCCAACTGGGTGCGCAGTTCATCGAGCTGTTGTTGCACGACCTCGTATGCTTGCCGCTGCTGATCTGCGCGCTGCAGCTGAGTGTGGTCGACCAGAGCGCGTGCAGTGAATTCGGCGACGCGTATCGCTTCCTCGTGGCTTCTCACACTCTTGACCAGCACTTTCAACAGTCCCTTTTCGTCGTACGGTTGGATGGAGAGGGCCTGGAGCAGACTTGCACTTCGGATGTCGAGTTCTGAATCGTCAGTCAGTCCGCCGCCGTTTCGGCCGTAGGCGATGTCGTCTTGGATGAGCGCTTCGGTGACGTCCCTCGAAAGAGCGCTCATGTCCAGCCGGTTCACGAGATCGGTCGGCGTGATTGTGCCGAAGGCGTTGGTCCCGAGGCTGCTCAGCGCAGGGCTCTCCCAGAAGGACTGCTTAATGACGAGATCGGTCTCGGCCCAGTATTCACGTTTCACACTGTGCATGACGGCCCCGATCGTCGCGCCGGCCGCCGCGCAGATGATCGAGCATACCGCTATCAACATCCAGTGCCGCAGGAGGATCTCAATGACGAAGCGTCCGCGATTGCCATCACGGGATGGCGCGGTTTGGTCTAGCGTTGGAAGGTCGTTAGACATGTTCGGCCTAATCCTTGCGCGCCTCTCCGCGAATCTCTGCCGTTGGAATTGCTGAGACCTCGTTCAGTTCCTTTGCAATGTCGATCATTTTGTCCCAGGTTATCTGCTCGGGCGCAGTGTGGATGGTGGGCGTCACGAAGATCATAAGTTCAGTCCGTAGTTTGGACTTCTCTGTGTGTTTGAACAGGTTTCCAAATATGGGGATGTTGCCTAGGCCGGGTATTTTCGACACAATATCCTGCTCCTCTTCCTTAATGATTCCACCGATGACGAGGGTCTGTTTGTCACGTACGTTGGCTACGGTTTTCGAGCTGCGTACCGACCGGATCGGCACACCGTTGCTGATCCCCGTCGGAAACGAGACCTCTGGACTCAGCTCGAGTTTGACGTATGGCCCGGTGTCATCTTGGCCGACGTGCGGCGTGACTTCCAGGATCGATATCCATCTCCAAGAATTGGACAGAGAACCGCGTCGCGCCCGTAATTTCTGTACCGAACTCGGTATAAGGGAACTCGTCCACCATCTTCAGGACGGCCTTCTTGTGGTTGACGGTCAGTATCGTCGGGTTGGCGAGTATCCTCGCCTTCTCATTCGACACGAGCGCATCGATCAACGTGCCGATATCCAGCCCGGCGTTGCTGTATCCCAGGAAGGCCTGTCCTGGCAACGGAACTACGACGGGAATGCTGAGCCGGCGGTCGAAGGGGCCTATGAACTCACGGCCAAACGAATTTCCCAGCGGGTTGTTGCCGCTCGAGCTGTTGCTACTGATAAGTTCGTTCCCGAGCGGCCCAAAGCCTCCACCTAGGTTGTTGATGGAATTCGTGCGGTCCGGTGAGGGATTGAATCCGCCGCCAAGGTGGTTTCCCTGGACAAACCAGCGAATTCCCAATTCCTTCAATGCGCCTACGCGCACCTCGACGATCTTGACTTCGATTCGCACCTGCGTCATTTGAGATTTCATTTGGTCCAGGCGGGCGATCACGCTCATCACGTTCTTGATTGCCCCGGGCGTGTCCGTGATCAGAAGTGAATTCGTGTCGGGGTCGTAGCTGATGTGCCCGCCGGGCGAGTTCATCCCCTGCAGCATGGTACTCAACGTTTCGGCATGCGAATTGAGCAGCGGGATGATTTCAAGCACCATTTCAGAGGTCCTGCCTGCTGCCGGCGACATGAGGTCCACATCGGACTTGGTGACGGTGACACGCGGGTTTCTCAGAATTTTCGTCAGCGCCGCCGCGATATTGGCCTCTGCCGCCGGCTCTTTGAGGCCCGCGACGCTTACCGAGCTGATATAGGGCACCGCAATCGTACCGTCTTGCCGAACAAGGTAAGTTTGCGTCATCTCGGGCACGCGATAGACTTCGATATAAAGGACGTCGCCCGGTGCGATGACACCTCCCGACTGCGCGAGCGTTAAACTGCCCCCAAGAACGGCCATCAGGCACAGTCTGCAGATATCCTTTGACGCATCGGCATGGCTCTCTCCAGATGTGTTGACCTACCCCCCGGTTTTCGGTCCGTTGCCATGGCAAAAGCAAAGGCAGGTTTTGCGCTCGCATCTACCAATGGGCCGAAAAAAGTACTATGCTAATTCCCCCGAAGCGCCAATTTCTAACTAGATCCCGTTGAGAAATCCTTGGGTTGCGACGGTCCGTTCCCCTCGTCCGTTCCCCGTTGAAAGGCGCGAGCTGCGGGTAGCGAAGACGCCCACGTGTCTGTATCAAGCTCACCAGGGCTGCCTTCCAGCCGGCTGGTCACGATGTCACGCAATAGTTTGATGCCGTCCTTGCGGCTCTTCAACAGCCCTGGAACACGCAGGGCATAGTCCCACTGCTCGATCGCCAGTTCTCGATACCGCCGTTTCTCCTCTTCCGTACTGCTGCGCTCCGCGAGCTTTTGATACAACGAGCCCAACTCGACGTAGTCTTGGTCGGGTGAGATGTTCTCTTCCAAGGATGCCGCGCGCATAAAGGCTGACCGCGCATTTTCGATGTGCGACATTGCCGCATAGGCGCGGCCGAGCGTCCGCATGGCTATCAGATATGCGCCCGGATCTCGAAGACGCCTGTCCGGATCGCCAAGAATACTAATCGATTCAGAATGCTGTCCCAATTTGTAGTACAGAACCGCCATAAGCGTTTCGGCCCGGGCAGTCTTGGTGTGGCTCGGGTTCTCCACAATGAAACGCTCAAGAAGCACGAGAGCCTTCTCGTATGCCTTTCGAGCGTTCTCATGCGGCTCAGGCGGTGCGAGCTGCATCGCGTACCCCGCCATAAACATTGCATCGGTGCGTTTGATTTCCATCGGGAAACGCCGCGTAAAGGCCTGGAAGGCATTGGATGCATGGGCGTATTTCCCTTGCTCCAAAAGCCTTTGTGCGGCCTGGTAGGCCACTTCAGGAGTTTCGGTCTGGTTGAGTAAAAACTGCACCGCAGCATATCCGGCGCCAAGAATTACAGCCAGCATAATGAAACGTACGAACCAGCGCCGGATTCTCCGCCGCCGCCGGTGGAGGCCTCGCCTGTACGGTGTGGGCCGTGTCTCATCCTCGTAGGTTACTTCCTCCGCGACGGCCCGCGTGTCAGGAAGTGGATTTGGAGTCTCCGGTTCGGAACGAGCGGTCGGCGCGTCCGCTAGCATCTCGCTCAGGTCGAGCCTGGCCAGGAGGGTCTTCGCTTCTGCCAAGTCACTGAAAGCGGATTTTGCAATAAGCTTGCTCTTTACGGCGGATGCTGTTTCGGCTTGCGTCTTAGGGGTCGCTTCTTCTGTGTCTGCGCCAAAATATAGCTGACCGGGGTGGTCTTCCGGCATTGGACCCGCACTGGCGCCGATGGCTGAGACATTTGGCACACTCAGATCTATCTCGTTGTCTTCGGCTCGTAGGGGAGGTTCTTCGGAGAAACTCGCAGTCGCTGAAGTCTCAAAGAACTTCGAAGCTGGATCGAGGTCCTCAGATTCAGAGCTTCCAAGCGTCAATTCAGAGATGATTTCCTTCAGTCCTTGGACGGAATCGCTGACGGGCTCTTTGAAGTCCTGGCCACTGGAGGCCGGCGCATCTACTTCGAGATCCGGGACGATGGGCGGAATCGGATCCATGCTGCCATCAACATCGCCCACACCTTCTTCAAAAAAGCTGATCGGATCCATCGGGGGTGGCTCAGCCTCGCTCGAATCGGGCATCAGGACGTCATCCGACGCCGGCGCAGCCTTCCCCGCAAGGCCGTTCATTTGGATGAAATCCAGGACGTTGTCTGACTCGCAATTTGGGGTGCCGCTTCCGAAGCGGTCGTCACCCTCGATCGCGTCCATCAGCGATTCTTCCAGATCTCCCACCCGAGGCGGCACGTCTTCCTCCGATGTCCCTTCTGTTTCGTCGCGCATGAGAACGAGTTTGTCCACTGAGCGTTCAGCTATCGAGGGCTTCACCCTCAGCTGTACCCATCCGTTCACCCTATTGTGGGCCGGCTCTTAGTTCCGCTTGGCTCGCGCGGCCTGTATCAGCAACTGGTTGGCCCGTCTCTTGTAACCGCGCATGCTACTCAACCCGAATATCGGCGCAATCGTATTCTGTGCGCCCACGGCCATGGCTTTCGGCTCAGCGGCCGCTTCCGGCGCCATCTTCGATTTCACGCGCGCCAGTGTTTCTTCACTCGTAACAGTCGTCTTCTCTATTGTGTGAAGGATAATGTCTTGCGTAATCCGCTTTGTCTTCAGCTGCGCGGCGAGCACGAGTGCATTGCGGCATAGCGTCACGATAACGCGTGGATTGCCCTCCGAGAAGGCATGAATCATCTCGATCGTCGCGGTGTCAAAACTGGGAGCAGATGCCCCTGTGGCGCCCGCTTGCTCCAGGCGGAATCGAATCAATTCATGAACGTCCTCAACCGATATCGGCGACAGCGTATACATGAGATTGATGCGCTGGTGGAAATTGGGAGCGGCCCGAAGGACGTCCATCCATTCAAGTTGGGCGAAGAAAATCAGATTGAGCAGCTTGTGTTGGGGGGTCTCAAGATTCTGTGCCAGGCGTAGCAGTTCCAACTGCCCACGTTTATTCAGGTTCTGCGCATCGTCAATGATAAGTGTGCTGATGCTGTGCCGCTTGGCGAGCAGATATTGGTTGAGGGCTTCCATGTGGGCGCCGAACGAACGCTCTGACGGAAGTAGGCCGAAGAGTTTCGTGATCGCCTCCAGAAGTGAAAAGCTGGTCCAAGATGGGATCGGAGACGCAAGGACTACTGTGTTGTAACGTTCCGGATCCGCCGCCATCCCGCTCATTAGCTTTCTGAGCAGCGTCGTTTTTCCGGTGCCATAGCTTCCGAGAACCACCGCAATGCCGTAGCGCTCGTCTATCCCGCTCCACAGGCGGAAAAGACAGGACTTATGGTCTCGTGTCGCGTAAAAGTAGGCGGGATCGGCAGTCGGCGCAAAAGGCTGTTTGCTCAATCCAAAGTGACTAAGATGTAGCGGCAAGTCTTTCATGAAATGGACCCCTCACGTGTACAGACAATTATGCGACCATGAAACAGGCAGTATACTCCGCCTGCTGCGGAGGGCCACAAACTTGTTGTAGGAAAGGAGTGGTGTTTCCTTAGTTTTCAAACCCCGAATATTCCGCGTCCCCAAAAGCAACTTATATGTGACTCTCCATATCTTGTATGGAGACCCCCTCAGCGCACAGGAAAACCACATAATAAAGGGACAAGATTCTCCTGCACAAGATCACTTTAGAGTAGTTGTAAACTCTTGTCAAGTAAAAGCTTCACGATTGCTGGATTCTGTTTCACAAAATTTGGCTGAATCAGAAGTGATTGGGCCAAATCATTATGAAAATTACGAATACTGATAAAAACATACAGTTTGAATGATGAACTCATTTGCGAACGCATCCCGGGGCGAGCTCGAAATGGCCTGGGTTCAGCCCGGCCGGGTGCGATGGGTCGAATTAGAGCCTGGCGGAGGCGAGTTCGGCCAACTCGTCGTCGATGCTTTGGGTGACGGGGAAGCGGAAGCCGGTCTTGGGATCGAGGTCGAGATCGAGGACCTTGAGGGCGACGGGGAGTTGTTCACGTTTCCATTGGCTTTGCGCGAAGAGCCTGCCGAATTTTTCGGTAAAAGCGCGAAGTTGGTCGGGCGTGAAGTCCGTGTGCCGATGGCAAACGACACGCCAGCAGTCGGCCAGCGCCATTCGCCGCTGGGCGAAGAGATAGAGCAGGTCGTCGAGGATGGCATAGGGCATGAGGTCGGTTTCGTCTCGCTGATCGGCGGCGAGCTCAGCGCTCGGCGGAATGGCGAGGACTTTCTTGAGCGATTCGATGCCGTCGCGTTCCGCGATGTGATCGAGTAGGCGGCTGATGAGCGTCTTCGGGAGGTTTGCGATGGGGGAATAGCCGCCTTCGTTGTCGCCGCCGGTGGTTGTGTAGCCGACCGCCGCCTCGCTCAGGTTGGAAGTGACAAGCAAGAGGCCGTGGGCGTTGTTGGCCCAGTTGAGCATCATCGCGCCGCGGATCCGCGCTTGAAGATTCTGCCGGGCGATAGGCGTGACGTTGTCCTCGCCGCCGATGAGCTCCGCCGCTTTCGCGAGGGCCACCTTTGCTTCCTCAGCGATGGAAACGACCTTGAAGGTCACGCCTAGTTCTTGGGCGAGCGATTGTGCGGCGTCTCGCGTGGCGTCGCTGCTGTAGGACTCATTCGGAAGATAGACGGTGTGCACGCGATCCGCCGGGTCCGGCTCCGAGCCTTTGCCCAAGTTCATAATCTTCGTTGCGTAGGCAGCGAGCAATAGGCAGAGCGCGCTGTCGCGCCCGCCCGACAGGGCGATCAGGAAACGTTCGAAGACGGCGGACTTTACGAAATAGTCGCGCAGACCGAGAATCATTGCGTCGAAGAGCTCGTCAAGATAGGCATCGGCTTCGTTTTGAGACGCTTTGCCTTCGGGGAAGAAGAAGCTTTCCGGCAGGCTGGGAACGTACTCTTCTACGGGGGTGGGCTGGTAATTTCCGCCGACCGGGATGATGCGGACACGTGCACCGTCTTCATCCGGCTCGGCATTTTGCCGCCATGTCGAGTTTTCGGCGCGGACGCGGGCGATGTCACCGAGGTCGACAACCCCTGTTGCGAGCGTCCAGGGGTCGGGCGAGAGAATCGGCCCTTCCGTGACGATGTGTTCGGGCGTGGCGATGATGCCGCCGCCGTCAAACACGAGGCGGCTGTTGTCGAGGCCGAGCACGTTGGTGAAGGCATAGACGCACGCGAGACCGCCCGCGGAGTTGAGGATAAGGCGTTTGCGCATCTCGTTCTTGCGTGGGGTGAAGGGAGAGGCGCTGGGGTTGCAGACGATTTCGGCGCCGGCCTGGACGCGGGCATGGGCCGGGGACAGAGGCGACCATAGGTCCTCGCAGATTTCGGCGCTGACCTTGCCGTAGGGCGCGTCGAAGACCAGGTCGCCGGCGGGTACGCCGTGGCACTCAGTCACGCCGCCGGTCCAGGAGCTCCAGTTCCGGCCTTCGTAAAAAATCGAGTAGGTGGGCAGGTATTTCTTGAGGATGAGGCCGTGGACGGCCCGGTCGTGGACAAAAGCGACGGCGTTGTAGAGGCGCGAGTTGATTGCGACCGGAAGGCCGAGGAAGACGCTGATGCCGTCGCAGAGTCCGGCGATTTCCTCGAGGGATTCCCACGAGCGGCGGGGGATGTCCGGCCACCAGACGCGGTCCTTGAGGCTATAGCCTGAGATGGCCAGCTCGGGCGTGACCAGCAGGTGGACGCCCTGGTTCCGGGCCTCCGTGATGACCTCACCGAGGCGCGCGGCATTGCCGGCGAAGTCGCCCACCTTGATGGAAACGGCCCCGACCCCTATTTTGACCAGCCGCATGAACCTCTCCTAACTACTTGCAGGACATATATTTTGCCATATTTCG
>JASJYE010000018.1 GCA_030123645.1 Candidatus Hydrogenedentota bacterium
CGATAGCGTGATTTCTGTCGCCCCTACGGGGCTTGTGGTTATTGGAATTCCTTAGACCGGGCTTGCGCCCGGGGCTACATTCTTTCGTCCCTCCGGGATTTCTTTTGTGCCTTCTACGAAATCGGGTGAGCTCTCCGGGCTAAGGCCGGCTCGCTATACATCAGAGTGAAGGAGAGGTCTACTCTTCCTCTTCGTATTCTCCGAGGCCGACGAGTTCAATGCGGGACATGGGGGCGGCGTCGCCGAGGCGCGGGCCGAGTTTGAGGACGCGGGTGTAACCTCCGGGCCGATCTACGTTCGTGGGGCCGACTTCATCGAATAGCCGTTTCACGGCCGTCTTATCGCGCAGGGCCGCAAAGGCACGGCGCCGGTTCGTCACGTTGTCCTTTTTCGCCAGCGTGACCAGCGGCTCGGCGAAACGCCGCAGTTCTTTGGCCTTGGCCAGCGTCGTCTCAATGGCATAATGCGTAAACAGGGCCACGGCGAGGCTCTGCATCGTCGCTTTGCGGTGCGAAGTCGTCCGCCCAAGCCGCCGTCCTGCCTTTCGGTGTCTCATCTCTCTGGATCCTCTTGATTGCCGCTATTCTTCTACAGGCTCCGCTGGGACCTCGGCTTCTTCTTCGGCGGATTCTTGCTGCCCATTACCGCCCACGTTCATGCCCAGTGAGAGACCCATCGTCTCGAGGATGACCTTGATCTCATCGAGTGATTTCTTGCCGAAGTTGTGGAACCCAAGCATTTCGGTTTCGCTGCGGCCGACCAATTCGCCGATCGTCCTGATCTCCGCAGCCTTCAGGCAGTTGGCCGCACGGACACTCAGCTCCAGCTCCTCTACCGGCCGGGACAGGGTCTTCATCATCCCGGGGTCGTCGGCCGCGGCCGCTTCGGCTTCTTCTTCCTCTTGCGTCTTCTGCTGCGAGAATATTCTGAGGTGGTCAATCAACAGGTCCGCCGCCTCCCGCACGGCACGCTCGGGCGTGATGGAGCCGTTTGTCCATACATCGAGCAGCAGCCGATCATATTCGGTCATTTGGCCGACACGGGCATCCTCGACCTCGAAGTTTACTTTGGAAACGGGTGAGAAGCTCGCATCGAGGTAGATAGTCCCGAGGGGAGCATGCTCCAACTCGAACTTGTCTGAGGTAACGTAGCCACGTCCTCGAGCGACCTTGATTTCCATTTCAAGCGAAGTGGACTTGTTCGTCGAGGTAAACAGCACATGCTCCGGATTGTGGCAGATGATGTTGTCCTGCCCGGCAAATGCGTCCCCGGCCGTCGCCTCACCCTTCCCGCTAATGTTAAACGAGAATATGAACGAGTCGACATTTTTCAGGCTCAGATCGCATTTCTTGAAGTTCAACACGACGTCTGTCATGTCCTCTTCGATCCCGGGGACGGCGGAGAACTCATGCTGGATATTCTCTACACGGATAGCCGTAACCGCCGCTCCCGACAGCGACGCCAAGAGCACGCGCCGCATCGAGTTGCCCACGGTCGTCCCATAGCCCCGCTCGAAGGGTTCGATGGAAAACCGGGCGTACTTCTCGTTTGAGCCTTCTTCTATTTTTACCCACTTGGGAATCACGAATTCATCGCTAATCATGTTTGCTGTCCTTATCGCGATAGGCCTGTATGCTTCTGATCGTACCCGGATCTCTAAACCACGAGGGCCAGGCTACACCCGCCGCCGTTTCCGCGGCCGGCAACCGTTGTGGGGAATACGCGTAACGTCCTTGATGAGCGTCACCTCGAGGCCGGCCGCTTGAATCGCGCGGATCGCAGATTCCCGACCGGAGCCCGGGCCGTTCACATGGATACGCACATCCTTAAGACCCACGTCGAGCGCGGCCTGGGCCGCTCGCTCGGCGGCAAGCTGCGCCGCATAGGCCGTACTCTTGCGCGAGCCGGAAAATCCGACCTGGCCCGCGCTCGACGACGAGATAACGTTGCCGCGCGGATCGCAGATCGAGATAATCGTATTATTGAATGTGGCCTGGACATGAACCACACCCGACGTACTCATCAGCGCGACGCGCTTCTTTTTGCCCTTGCGTTTTTCCGTTGCCACTTAGGAAGCCCTCCTGTCAAGTCTTCTTTTTAATCGCAGTGCGGCGCGGTCCCTTTCGGGTGCGAGCGTTGGTATGCGTACGCTGTCCGCGCACCGGCAGGCCTCTTTTGTGCCTGATTCCGCGATAGCAATTGATCTCCATAAGACGTTTGACGTTCCCTGTGACCTCGCGCCTCAGGTCGCCTTCCACTTTATAGTCGTTCTGGATCAGGTTCGTCAGCGTGTTCGCCTGCTCGTCCGTTAATTCGTTGACTCGCGTCCTGGGATCCATGCCCATCTTCTCCATGAGGGCCTTCGCGCGCGTCGGCCCGATGCCGAATACGCTGCGCAGGCCTATCTCCACCCGCTTCTGTCTCGGGAGGTCGACTCCAACAATGCGTGCCATCGTTTGTCTCTCCTAGACTTAGCCTTGCCGCTGCTTGTGTTTGGGATTTTCGCAAATCACCCGAACATGGCCGCGCCGTCGGATGATCTTGCATTTCTCACACATCTTTTTGACCGAGCTTCGTACTTTCATTTCCAACTCCACGCTCTGCGGGAAGTCCCGCGTATCTATAGTTATACCAGGCGGTTAAGCCCATAAACAATTGTACTTTACCGTTTCGCCAGCTCGCCCCAAGAGCGGCTCGAATTCGCCGACATCGACAAGATCTCCGGACCGCCGTCCCGAATGACAATGCTGTGCTCAAAATGCGCACTCGGCTTTCCGTCCGCGGTAAGGGCGGTCCAACCGTCATCCAACACGCGCACCTCATGCGTACCGGCGTTGATCATAGGCTCGATAGCGAAGACCATTCCGGACTTCAGTTGTGGCCCGCGGGTCCCCGTAACGAAATTGGGGATCTGAGGGTCTTCATGCATCTCCGTGCCGATACCATGACCAACGAAACTGCGTACAATCGAAAAACCTTCTCCTGCAACCGTCTCTTCGACGGCGCGCGAGATGTCCTCCACGTAATTTCCGGCCCTCGCTACATCAATGCCGTTGGCCAACGCCCGGTTCGTCACGTCCATTAGCCGAACTCGTTCATCATCCAGCTCGCCACACGCGACGGAAAGGGCCGCGTCGCCGTAGTAGCCCTTGTATTTGACGCCTACATCGATGCTGCAAATCTCGCCGCCCTTCAGCCGGCGCGATCCGGGAATTCCGTGCACGATGACCTCGTCAATCGAGATGCACGTCGACGCGGGAAATCCCTGATAGCCGACGAAGGAGGGTACTCCTCCTCCCGCGCGAATTAATTCCTCCGCCATCTCGTCCAGCTCCTGCGTCGTGATACCCGGCTCGACATGGTCCGCGAGCGTCGTAAGCACTTCTGCTACAATCCCGTTGGCCTTTCGGAGCAGGTCAATCTCCCGGCTGGTTCGTAAGATGATCATCCCGCTACGACACTCCCTGGGCCAATAATATGTCCTCAATCTTGTCCGCGATCTCGCAGGGGCCTTCCGCAGCCGCATCGATCGACTGCACGAGCTCTCTCGCGGCGTAATGCTCGATGAGCGGCTCGGTCGACTCGTGGTACACCTTGAGCCGCTGCCTGATGGTCTCTTCGCAGTCGTCCTCCCGCTCTTCGAGTGCCGCTCCTCCGCAGGTCTCGTTGTCACAGGCGCCCTCAATGGCCGGCGGGCTGAACTTCAGGTTATAAATCTTGCCGCATTTCGGACAATTCCGCCGCGCCGTCAATCGTTCGACGATCTCATCGTCGCCAATATCCAGCACAATTACCGCATCCAGCGCTTCCTCGCGTTCCTCGAGCATGCGGTCGAGCTGCTCCGCTTGACGCACCGAGCGCGGAAAACCATCGAGAATGTACCCGTTGTCACAATCGGACTGCGAGAGTCGATCGACTAGCACTTCACATGTCAGCGAGTCCGGCACCAACTCGCCTGCCTTAAGGTAGCCCTCGATCTTTTTGCCAAACTCTGTGCCTCGTTCTCCGTGTCGGCGAAAAATGTCGCCCGTGGAGATATGGGCCCACCGGTGCTTCCCGGCGAGGCGCATCGCTTGGGTGCCTTTTCCGGCGCCCGGAGCGCCCAATATCAGGAGATGACCCGCCACGCGTCTATCCTCTCCTCGAGCGGATTCGGCCGCCTTTAGCGAAACCTTCATAATTCCGCATGATCAGGTGTTGTTCCATCTGCTTGATGGTGTCCAGTCCCACGCCAACCAAAATCAGCAAGCTCGTGCCGCCGAAAAACTGGGTCACGTTAAAGTTGTATATCTTGAGCGTCGAATACATGACATTGGGCAGCAGCGCCACGGCGACGAGAAATAGAGAACCGACCAGCGTCACCCGCGTCATCACTTTGTTGAGATACTCGGCCGTGGCCTTCCCCGGGCGGACACCGATGATCACGCCGCCGTACTTTTTCATATTGTCGGCCATCTCGACTGGATTAAACGTAATTGCAGTGTAAAAAAAGGAGAAAAACATGATCATCGCCCCGAAGGCCACGCTATAGGCCCACCCGCCATATGCAAACCATTCATTAAAAATCACGTTGAGCCATCCCACGTCGACATTGCCCGCAACCATGGTTGGCAACATCAGAAGCGAGCTCGCAAAGATGATGGGGATGACGCCGGCCTGGTTCACCCGCAGCGGCAGGTAGTTTCGCGCACCGCTATATACTTTGCGGCCTTTCACCTGCCGCGGGTACTGCACGGGGATGCGCCGCTGTCCTGTCGTAACGAGGATCGTTCCCGCGACGACGAACACGAACACGCTCACCATAATCAGGAAGACGAAGATCGACAACTCGCCGCTGCTGAGTAGCTGCATGACCGTCGCCACGGCCGCGGGCATGCCAGAAATGATACTTGCGAATATGATGAGCGATATCCCGTTGCCGACGCCGTGCTCGCTGATTTGTTCGCCAAGCCACATCAAAAAGGCCGTACCCGTTGTAAAAGAAAGGACACACATCATGTAAAAACCGAAGCCCGGCGTGTCCGTCATCAAAATAGGTGCGTCGGGCGTACTTGCATTTAGACCGACAAGGAACCGCGCAACGCCCAGCGATTGCACAATGCACAAGATGATGGTGCCGTAGCGGGTGTATTCGTTTATTCTCTTCTGCCCTTCAGCGCCCATTTTCTGCAGGGCTTCGAGCTGGGGCACGACCACAACGAGCAGCGACATGATGATGGATGCACTGATATAGGGCATGATCCCCAATGCGAATATTGTCGCCTGTGCGAAGGCGCCGCCCGAGAACAAGTTGTAGAAACTCAGCAGCCCGCCGATGTCTTCTATCCGTGCGGCTAGCGCCTGTCCTTTGACGCCGGGTGTGGGCACGACCGCGCCAAAGCGATACGCCACGAGCGCCAGCACCGTAAAAATAATACGCTGCTTGAGCTCGGGGATCTTAAACGAGTTTCGAAACGCTGCGATAGGCTGCGCCAACGCTTAGCCCTCCTTACCTGAGCGTTTCTGACGGTTTCGCACTGCCCGCGCCGCCGGCGGCTCGATGAGCTCGACGATACCGCCCACGCTTTCTATTTTGCTACGCGCAGCCGCGCTAACGGCGTTTACCTTGAGGCTCAGCTTCTTCGTAAGTTCCCCACGCCCAAGGACTTTCACGCCGCCTTTGAGCCTCTTAATGACCTTCTTCTCAACCAGCCCGTCAGTGGTTACCTCCGCGCCGTCGTCGAAGGCCTTCTCGATCACATCGAGATTGACCTCGGCGAGGGGATGCCGCGACGTGTGGTTAAAACCACGCTTGGGCAGACGCCGGCTCAGCGGCATCTGGCCGCCCTCGAAGCCCGCCCGGCGCGAATAACCCGAACGCGACTTCTGGCCCTTGTGACCACGCCCGGAAGTCTTGCCCTTGCCCGAACTGGGGCCGCGCCCAACGCGCTTGCGCCGCTTTTTTGAACCCGGCGCCGGGCTAAGTGAACTCAAATCCATGGACATATCTTCAATAACCTTTCGGTATCCCTAGCTAAGAATATCCGAGACCTCAAGGCCGCGCGCCGCGGCGACGTCTTCGACTCTGCGCATCTGTTTCAGCCCTTTCAGCGTCGCCCACACGACGTTCGTCGCGTTGTTCGACCCCAGGCATTTCGTCAGAACGTTCTTGTAGCCCGCGGCCTCGAGCACCGAGCGAACTGGTCCCCCCGCAACCACGCCTGTACCCAGGGAAGCCGGCTTGAGCAGGACCCGCGCTGCGTCAGACCTGCCAATGATCTCATGCGGGACCGTGGTGTTCACAATGGGCACGTCTATCATGCCTTTGCGCGCCCTCTCGATGGCCTTGCGGATCGCCTCGGGCACTTCGGAGGCCTTGCCCATCGCCGCGCCGACTTTTCCCTTGCCATCGCCTACGACGGCAATCGCGCTAAAGCTGAAACGCCGGCCGCCTTTGACCACCTTTGAGACGCGGTAAATCTTCACCACGTCCTCAATAAATTCCGACTCTCTCGGCGCGCGGGGTCTGCGCTCTGAGCGCCGGCCTTCTCTTCTACCCGGTGCTTGGCCCAAAGTATTCCCTCCTGACTTCTCTAACTCGTCGGCTCACTCTTAGTCTGAGGCCTCAAAACTTCAGCCCTGCCTCGCGCGCTGCATCCGCCAGCGCCTTGACCCTGCCGTGGTAAAGCCGGCCGTTTCTGTCGAAGGCCACGGCCTCGATCCTGTTTTTCTTGGCACTTTCCGCCAAGCTCCTGCCCACCTGCTTGGCGGCCTCTACGTTTCCGCCCGGGATCTTCAGCGATATCGACGAGGCCGCCGCGAGGGTTTTGCCGTTGACGTCGTCGATCGCCTGCGCGTAGATATGCTTGAGCGATCGCCGCACGGTCAACCGCGGGCACTCCGGCGTGCCCGTGATCTTCTTACGCACACGCTTACGCCGCCTCGCCAGTAAGGCCGATTTATGGCTCTGTTTCGCCATCGCGCTCTATCTCCAACCCTGATGGGCTACTTGGTGCCTGCTTTGCCTACTTTCCGCCGGACATATTCGCCGCGGTACCGAATGCCCTTGCCCTTATACGGCTCGGGCTTGCGCCAGGCCCGCACATTCGCCGCGACCTGGCCCACCTGCTGCTTGTCGATACCAGATACTTTGATCGTGGTATTGCCCTCAACGGTAAACTCGATGCCGTAGGGCGGTTCGATCTTCACCGGATGACTGTGCCCGAGCGCCAGTGACAGGTTCTTGCCTTCCATCGAAGCGCGCCAACCCACGCCCTGGATCTCGAGCGTTTTCTCAAATCCCTGCGTTACGCCCTGCACCATGTTGTTGATCAGCGCGCGCGTCAAGCCATGCTTCGCGCGCGTATCCGGCTTGTCGTCCGACCGCGATACCCGGACCTCGTTCTCTTCGATCACGACCGACATCGACGGGTCATAGGCCTGCTCCAGCGACCCCTTTGGGCCGTCCACTTTGACCTTGGCCGCGCCTATGTCGACCTTGACCCCGTCCGGTATCGGTATGGGCGTTTTTCCTACTCGGGACATCGTCGTCTCATCCTTTAGTGCTTCAGCGAAGTCCGCAACCTACCAGACCTCGCACAAAACCTCTCCGCCCACGTTCTCTTTGCGGGCCTGCCGGTCCGTCATGACGCCGTTGGAGGTCGTCACGATAGATATGCCCAGCCCGCTTCGAACCAGGCGGACCTCCCGCTTGCCGGTATAGACGCGAAGGCTGGGCTTGCTGATCCGGCGGATTCCGGTAATTACCGGGGTGCGCTCGCTTGAATATTTCAACGTGACCCGGAGAATGCCCTGTTTGCCGTCCTCCTCGCGCGCATAATCGCTGATATAACCCTCTTGTTTAAGAACACGGCACAGCTCTTCTTTCAGGTGCGAGGCAGGCGCTTCCACAACCGGAAATCCTGCTTGCAGGGCGTTGCGAATCCGCGTCAACAGATCGGCGATGGGATCGGTCATCGACATGGCTTGCTACATTCCTTTCTCATCACCAGCTTGATTTCGTCACGCCGGGGAGCTTGCCCTCGAGCGCCAAGGTACGAAAACAAATCCGACAAAGCTGAAACTTCCGCATGTATCCGCGCGGGCGCCCGCACTGCCGGCACCGGTTGTACTCACGAACCTTAAACTTCTGCGGTCGGCCCGCCTTCGCGATCAACGATTTCTTCGCCACTCAGTCCTCCTTGGGGCTTCGGCCGCCACTGTCCCTAGTTCGGACGCTGAAACGGCAAGCCGAACTTCTGCAATAGATCGAAACTCTCTTCGTTAGAATTAGTGTTTTTGATGACAAAGGTCACATTCATACCGCGAACCCTCTCGATCTTGTCGATATTCAGCTCCGGGAAAATCGACTGCTCTCGAAGCCCAAGCGTGTAATTGCCGTTCTTGTCGAAACTCTTCTTAGGCAGGCCGCGGAAGTCGCGGATACGCGGCATCGCCATGTTGAACAGCCGATCCATAAATTCATACATCCGGTCCCCACGAAGCGTGACTGCGCAACCGATTCGCTGGCCCTCACGGAGCTTGAAGTTCGACACGGATTTCTTCGCCTTGCGAAAACTCGGCTGCTGACCCGTGATAATGGCCAGCTCGCTCATCGCCATCTCCAGAAGGCGCGCCTCCTGGTTCGCGTCGCCCACTCCCATGTTGACCACGATCTTCTCCAACTTTGGGACCTGCATCACGTTCGTGTATTTGTACTTCTCCCGCAGCTCCGGGGCGATCGTCGTTTCGTACTGTTCTTTGAGTCTAGGTCTCACCGGTCACAGACTCCCAACTACTTGTCCTTGAGGGTTTCGCCGTTAATTTTATAGGCGCGCACGCGCGAGCCGTCGTCCAGCGTCTTCATAATTATCTTTGAGGGCCTGCCTGCCGAATCGCACCAGGGCATTACATTACTGACATGTACAGGCGCTTCTTTCTCGATGATCCCGCCCTGCTGATTGTTCGAGGAGGGCTTGGTATGCCGTTTGATGAGATTCACTCCCTCCACGAGCACCCGGTCCGCTTTCCAGTCCACGGAAAGTATCTTGCCTCGTTTACCGTGATCGCGCGTGTCGCCCGCAATCACTTGGACCATATCGCCTTTGCGTAAATTCATCGAGTCGACCTCTACACCACTTCGGGCGCCAGGGAAACAATTCTCAAAAAGCCCTTCTCGCGAAGTTCGCGCGGCACTGGCCCGAAAATACGCGTGCCGCGAGGCTCCTTTTGGGCATTGATAAGCACAGCCGCATTGGAATCGAAGCGAATCGTCGTTCCATCGGGGCGCTGCGTGTCCTTCCGGATACGTACAATGACGGCTTTTACGACTTCGCCCTTCTTCACGGGCGAATTCGGAATCGCCTCCTTCACGGAGGCCGTAATAATATCGCCGATCCGCGCGTACCGGCGTCCCGATCCGCCCATTACCTGGATGCACCGGATCCGCCGCGCCCCGGAATTGTCCGCGACCTGTAAGTTCGACAGTAACTGAATCATTGTTTCAATCTACGTCTCATGCGCCCCGCCTCCCTGCCGGGCCTCTAATCGGCGCGCTTGACGACCTCCACGAGTTTCCAACACTTTGTTTTGCTGAGCGGACGCGTCTCCTGAATACGCACCACGTCACCCACGTGGCACGTGTTCTCCGCGTCGTGCACATGGTATTTCTTCGTCCGGCGAAGGACTTTTTTGTAGAGCGGATGCGCAACCAGCCGGTCCACTGCCACCGTAATACTCTTGTCCATCTTGGCGCCGACGACTATGCCCTGCCGCTCTTTTCTCTGTCCGCGATCCGGCATGGTCAATCACCGCCGCCAACGGGAACGGCCGATCCGCCGCTTCGCCGGTCTTTCAAGATCGTTTTGATGCGCGCGATGTCTTTGCGCGCTTCCCGAGACTTACGCACGTTGTCCACGATGCCCGTCGCCGTCTGCAGCCGAAAATGCATGATGTCTTCCGTCCGCTCGACCAGGATCTGGTCCAACTCCTCGTCCGTCTTCTCTCTAAGATCGTTCGCTCTCACGCAATGCTCTCCGCTATATACGTTTTACAAATTTCGTCTTGATAGGCAATTTGTGGCCCGCGAGCCGTATGGCCTCCCGCGCCAGTTCTTCGGGCACCCCTTCCAACTCGAAGAGGATGCGCCCCGGTTTTACGACCGCGACCCACATTTCCGGCGCACCCTTGCCCTTGCCCATTCGCACTTCTGCGGGTTTCTTGGTGATCGGCTTGTCCGGGAAAATGCGGATCCAAATCTTCCCGCCGCGCTTGACCTTGCGCGTCAACGCAATACGGGCGGCCTCTATCTGGCGCGAAGTGATCCAAGCATCCGCGAGCGCTTTCAGGCCGAACTCGCCAAAGTCGACATTCGTGCCGCCTTTCGAGGCCCCTTTCCGCCGGCCCCGCTGCACCTTGCGGTGCTTCATGCGTTTTGGCATCAACATAGCGCGACTACTCCATTAGCGGCCAGGGCCCGTCGCACGGCGGCGCCGTGTGGCCGTCGCACCTTCCCCGCCCAGTGCAGGGGCCATTTGGCCCGGCAAGATCTCGCCATGATAAATCCAACACTTCACACCGATGGCGCCGTAGGTCGTTCGCGCGGTGGCCACGCCATAATCGACATCGGCCCGCAAAGTATGCAACGGTACGCTGCCCTCCCGCACCTGCTCGGACCGGGCAATCTCCGCGCCGTTCAGACGGCCCGCCACACGCAGGCGGATGCCTTTTGCGCCCAATCGAATCGTGTTCTGAACCGCCTTTTTCATTGCCCGCCGAAAAGCAATCCGCCGTTCCAATTGCGAGGCGATGCCTTCGGCGACCAAAGTCGCGCTGAGATCCGGGCTCAGCACTTCATGAATATTGATCAAGAGCTCGCGGCCGGTCAGTTTCTCGAGCTCATAGCGCAGCTTATCCACCTCGGAACCCCGCTGGCCTATTACCAAGCCGGGGCGCGCGGTGTAAATATGC
The DNA here is from genome assembly GCA_030123645.1 of Candidatus Hydrogenedentota bacterium. GTDB lineage: Bacteria > Hydrogenedentota > Hydrogenedentia > Hydrogenedentales > JASJYE01. Next base: position 10,948 of record JASJYE010000018.1, read on the forward strand.
ACCTTCGCCTTGCGGCCTGCACGCTCAATATCGATCTTGGCAATTTGCGTGCTATACAGCCGTTTCTTGACGTAGTCCCTGAGCTTTAAGTCTTCGTGCAGCAGTTCCGCGTAATTCTTTCCGGCAAACCACACGGAACTCCAGTTCCGAATGACGCCGAGGCGAAATCCTGTTGGATGAACTTTTTGACCCACCTCGCTCTCCTTTATTTGTCGCTGATCACCAGCTCGATATGGCTACTGCGTTTTCGCCTTGGTGCGGAGCGGCCCCGGGCGACCTCCATGAAACGCTTAAGCGTCGGCCCGCAGTTCACCTGGATGTTTGTAACGATCATCTCGTCCGTATCGATACGTTCGCGAGCTTCAGCCGCCGTGTTCTCAGCGTTCGCCACCGCCGACTCAAGCACCTTGCGAATGACCGGCGCCGATACCCGCGTTGTGTAGAACAAGATCTCGCGCGCCTCGGCGACTTTCTTTCCGCGAATCAGATCCGCGACAAGGCGCGCCTTACGGGGCGGAATCCCTACGTGTTTGACAGAGCTCTTTGCAGTCGCCAACTTCCAGACTCCTATCTCTGGCCTTTCAAGCCCGGATGGGTGCGAAAAGTGCGCGTCGGTGCGAATTCGCCAAGTTTATGGCCAACCATGTTCTCCGTGATAAACACCGGAATAAACGCCCGCCCGTTATGCACTGCTATCGTCACCCCGACCATTTCGGGATACACCGTCGAGCGCCGCGACCACGTCCGTATCACACTGCGATCCCCAATGGCCTGGCTGCGCCGGACCTTCTTCACTAAATGCCCATCGGCGTACGGGCCCTTTTTGACTGAACGCGCCAAAACTATTTCTCCTCAGACCAATCCACGCTTGGCCTCATTTCTTACGTCTCCTGCGAATGATGAACTTATCCGTGCGATGGTTCTTCTTCCGCGTTTTATGTCCCTTGGTCGGAACGCCCCACGGCGTGACCGGATGCCGGCCGCCGGAGGTCCGTCCCTCGCCGCCTCCGTGAGGATGGTCGACAGGGTTCATGACGACGCCACGGACTTTCGGGCGCCGCCCGAGCCAGCGCGACCTTCCCGCCTTGCCCAAACTCAGGTTATTGTGATCTTCGTTGCCCACTTCACCGATCGTCGCACGGCAATTGCGCGGAACGCGGCGCATCTCGCCACTGGGCAGACGCAACGACACATACGCTCCTTCTTTGCCCAATAACTGGCAACTATTTCCGGCCGAGCGCGCGATCTTGCCGCCTCTTCCCGCCGTCATTTCGACGTTATGAACCAGGGTCCCCAGGGGGATATTCTCCAGCGGCAGGCAATTGCCCACTTGGTACTCCGCATCGGGACCGCTGCTCACAGTCATTCCCAAATCGAGCTTCTCGGGCGCAAGGATATAGCGCTTGTCGCCGTCGGCATACACGATCAACGCGATACGTGCCGAACGGTTTGGGTCGTACTCGAGGGCGCGCACCGTGCCCGGCACACCGTCCTTCTCACGGCGGAAATCGACGATTCGATAAAGCCGCTTATGGCCGCCGCCACGTCGGCGCATCGTGATGCGCCCGTGATTGTTTCGGCCGGCTTTCTTCGGGTTGGGTTCCGTCAAACGCTTCTCGGGCCGCTTCTTCGTCAACTGCGAGAAGTCTGCCACGCTCTTGTTGCGCTGACCCGGCGTTGTCGGTTTGAACTTCTTAATCGCCACTGTTCGCTCCTGCTATATCAGATCGATCGTGTCGCCTTCGCGCAGCGTCACGATCGCCTTCTTCCAACTCGCCCGCCGGCCGGGAATGCCCTGGGATCTGCGTCCGCTGACCTTGCCGCGATAGTTCATCGTATTCACCGCAACCACCTGAATCTCGGGCCACTGGCGCTCCACCGCATCGCGAATTTCCTGCTTGTTCGCGCGCGGGTCGACCTTAAAAGTATATTTGTTCTTCGACTCGGTCTGAATCGTCGACTCCTCGGACAGCACCGGGGCCCACAGCACGTGATATGCATGCTTCGCCTTCATGTCAGGCGCTCCTCCAACACACCCAGCGCGCCATCGAGAACGATGACCCGCATAGAGTCCAGCACGTCTAGAGCGTTCACATCGGCCGCCCTGCGCACAATGAGCCCGGGCAAGTTGCGAGACGACATCAGCAGGGCCGTGTCGCTAGCCGGGGCCACGAGCAGCGTCTTGCGGCCCTCCGGAGCCAAATTTTTCCACATCTCCAAAACCGGCCGGGTCTTCGGCGCGTCTACGCTGAACTCTTCCAGCACGCACAATCGATCGTTGCGCAACCTGTCCGTGAGCACGCAACAGAGGGCTTTGCGCCGCATCTTCGTTGGCACCTTCTTGCGATAGCTGCGCCGGTGAGGACCGAACACGGTCCCGCCGCCGCGCATTTGGGGCTCACGCGAACTTCCCTGACGCGCCCGGCCCGTACCCTTTTGCGCGAACGGTTTCCTGCCGCCGCCGCGAACCTCCCGGCGCGTACGCGTTTCGGCGTTGCCTTGCCGGGCGTTGTTCATCAGCGCCACGGCCACCTGATGCACAAGACCCATGTTCGGCTCGACATCAAAGATCGCGTCATTCAGCTTCTTGCTACTGCCGGCGCTGCCGTCGGCCTTATACACTTTCACGGAAGCCATGGTTAGCGACTCCCTTTCGACGTTTTCTTGACCATTACGACACCACCGTTGGCCCCGGGCACGCACCCGCGCACCATCAACAGATTCCGCTCGGGGTCGACGGTAACCACCTCGAGATTTCGGACGGTCACGCGATGGTTGCCCATGTGACCGGGCATTTTCTTGCCTTTGTATACCTTCGACGGAGTCGCGGACTGTCCTATGGAGCCCGGGGCGCGATGGAGATGCGATCCGTGCCCTCCGGGACCGCCGCTGAAGCCGTGGCGCTTTATTACACCCGCGAAACCCTTGCCTTTGGATTTTCCGGACACATCTACCCGGTCACCCGTCGCGAAGATGTCCGCTTTGACCTCGTCGCCTTGGCCAAGTTCGCTGTTCTCGCCCACACGCAACTCGCGTAGCGTGCGCTTCGGCGCGATGCCCGCTTTCTTAAAATGCCCGCGCAACGGTTTGTTGCAGCGTTTTTCATCGACGTCCTCATAACCAAGTTGAACGGCGTCATAGCCGTCCGTCTCCTTGGTCTTCCGCTGCACCACCGTGCACGGCCCGGCCTTGAGAACGGTCACGTCAATCCAGCGCCCGTCCTCAGTAAAGAGCCGGGTCATCCCTAGCTTCTTTCCAATCAACCCCGTTGTCATCGTCTATTCGTCTCGGATACTTGCTATTTCTGTTTAATTTCCACGTCCACGCCGGCCGGCAGATCCAGCTTCATGAGCGCGTCCACGGTCTGCGCCGTGGGACTGGCAATGTCCAAAAGCCGCTTATGCGTGCGAATCTCGAACTGCTCGCGCGACTTCTTGTTTACGAAGGGCGATTTGTTTACCGTGTACTTGTCGATCGAGTTCGGCAGGGGAATCGGACCGATCACGGCCGCACCGGTCCTTTGCGCGGCCTGGACGATCTCCTGTGTCGACTGGTCCAGCAACCGATGGTCGTAGGCCCGCAATTTGATCCGAATTGTGTTGCTCGCTGCCATATATTATCTCCGATTCTTGTGAATCGCACTCCTATTCAATGATTTTTGTGACGACGCCTGCGCCGACGGTGCGGCCGCCTTCGC
>JASJYE010000256.1 GCA_030123645.1 Candidatus Hydrogenedentota bacterium
GGTAGAATTAGACCCCCCCCCTATTTCGCGCCCACAAAATATTTACGGGCCAAACGGTCTCCAGAACGAGTAGCTGTAGAGATTGCCCCCCCCCCTCCCGCATGTTGCCGGGGGCGTGCCGCCAGGGCTCGTCAAGTCGGGCCACTGTCCGCTCCCTGGCGGGCCAAGATTTGAGCCACTTCCCGAGATAATTCACCGTCGTATTCCATAATCGCGGCGCGCTCCTCGAAGTCGTCGGGATCGGGTTTTTGCCCGAGCCCGTACCACGGATCGGCCAGCCATTCATCGCCGGGCCGGACGGAGTAGAGCGAGGTCAAGGGGACGGACGATAACGCTGGGCGTAGCCTATGTTGAACCTTCCCGTCCGCGGGATAGTTTGCCGCTTGGTCAACATATTGACGAACCACAATCACCGTAGCTGGCGGCGGCTGCACTAGGGCCGTAATCACCGCTTCCTTGTTGTGGCGCAAAGCACCTATCAACTCGGGCGTCATCGTGCCTTCGGGGGCTCGCCAGCGCAGCCGGTCGCCCTTGACGACCAACTCGACACCCTGGCGCCTGAGGTCGGTAATGAAGGCGGCGACGTTCATATCTCGCCCTCTTCAAAACCGGCCCCGGAGCCCGCCGTATATATTTCCCCGCTAAGCGGACCCTTATCTTCCATTTGTGGCCCATGTGGCCCATTCGGCCCAACCTCACTATTTTCAAGGGCTTCCGGGCCACTTTCATGGGCCACTTTTTTATCGTTCCCAGAAAAGTGGCCCAATTTTTCGGCCCCCAACCCATTGGAATCACTAAGCCGTGGCCCACTTGGGCCACTTGGGCCACTTCTGGAGGGTAGGAGTGTATCTGTGAAAAAATGAATTACTGTACGACGGTGACCGCCGATCATCTTTCTGACCTTGTTGCGGCTTTTACCGCCTCGGCTTTCCTGTGAGGCGAGCTTGCCCTTCTCGGCCAGCCTCTTCCAAAGGGTCTGCTGCGTAATGGCAAGAGAACTGCCCTGCTGGCTGGCGAGGCGCTGGACAGCGGCGAATGATGCGTCTGGATCGAGATAGACATCGCTGGCGTCAACCCATCCAATGCGGTTGCCCTTGGGCTGCCATTCTTCCTGTTCAAAACCGCCCGAGGTGAAAGTTCGCTTCCTCCAGCCCCAGCTTTCTGGGCTGTCCGGTTTTTCGCCCGATCCGGCGTCCACAAGATGGGCCTGCCCGGTGGCGACGACGGAACTGAGAAGGGCGAGAAAGCGCGCTGCCGGCTCTTCGTCAGCCTGATACCCGGCTTGCGCCTCGGCGACCTCCAAGAGCGTTTGCCAGCATTGGTCCGAATATGCTGCTTGTTCTTCGTCGGTGATTGCCTCGGCGTGATGCGCGAATTGCAAGAACGTATCCCAACCCAGCGCCAAACTCGCCACGATATCCGGGGTGCGGTCATGTGAAACCTGATTCTCCCTAGCCCTTGCCCGGAAACCCTTTAAATTCTCGGGCGTGTGTTTCTTCAACGTTTCAATACGAGGCGCAAGCCATTGAATGTATCCGGCCATCGCCTGAGCAAGCCGACCTTCGGATGCCTCGGACTGCGCTTGGGTGAGCTTGGCCAGGTCGATATCGCCAGAAGACAATTCGATGATGAGAATGCGAGCCCTGAGCGACTGGCTGCGAGGAATGTCCTCGCCGGATGAAACCACGATCCCCCGAGGGTAATATTCCGGCCTCATGGTGCCGTCCGCGCGCATGCGGCCACGGCCCGCCCGATTGCCCTGCCCACGAAACAGCCGGTCAGCGTCACGATGTAGCCGCTGCACGTCCGCCATGGTCCCGGTGGGCGAAAAGTCATCGACCGTGAATATCGCGTCCTTCACCAAGAACGCTTGCTTCTCAAGGCCGTTCGCCGTCGTTGCCCAATTTCCCGGCAGGTTCTTACCGTGAAACTTGGCCCCGTAATGCGCCTGGGCGATGGCCGTGGCTTCCGTCTTTTGCGACCCGGTTGGCCCAACAAGAAAGATGCTGAGGTCAAGCGTCGCCACTTCTCCCAACGGCGCGCGATAGACCGCCGCCATGAGAGGGCAGGTGATCCGCGCCGGTCCCAATTCCAGAACGGACAGCGACGCCCGGATAGCGGCCTTTAATTCATCGCCACCGGGCGGTTCGGGAAGGGCGTAACAAGCCAATCTCGTATCCGACATTTGAACCTGTACTTCCGCAAGTGGCCCATTCGGCCCAATCGCCCCACCGTCATGGAGGTAGAGCCATTCGTCATTGATCTTCCGCCAACCCAGATGAGCAAACACCCTGCGCCTAGGAACCGTGCCGCTAAGAAGTTGGATCGCCACGCGAAGATGATCTTTGGTGCCCTGTCCGGCGTAGACCACCGCCGCCGTCCCCCAATTCGCCGTTACCCAATTCAGGGAACCGAAACGATCTGCCGGCACGTCAGCTTTCGGGAGCGGCTTTCCGTCCTGTAGGGTGCCCTCGACGGTAAAGAAGGTGGTCTGTTCCGCACCGTCATCCCGTACTTCCTCACCGATGATCCGGGCGTCGAAGTTGCATAGCGGCACGGTTATTGGACCTTCGTTGGTCTTCTTCTCGTGACAGATGACGCGAAAGGCGATCATGTACGGGCCGGCTCTCTCAACATCCTCTTCCTGGCCCGTGTTGTTTTCGGCCACCAGCCGGAGCCGCCGAGAGCCCAATTCAGTTTTAAGATCGCGGATGCCCACACCCGCCTTCTTGAGCTCGTACATCAGCCGCTGGAATGCCGCCGGCTCATTCACCTTGAGTACATTGATTGCGTCGAGCGTATCGGGCTCGAACGGCGCGCCCTTGTCGGCCTTGGAACGCTCTGCAAGGTCGGCCACTACTGTCTCGGCCTCGGCTATCGACGCCGCCGACTGTTCCTCGGGCGTTGGCTCCGGGCTTTGTTCCTCGGCGGCCTCGACGGATTCCAAAATATCGTTAGACATGAATAGTTGCCTTTCCGGGCTGCGCCGCCTCTTGAGAGACCAGCGCATCGTTGAAGTCGTTGTGACCGTGGGGAGGCTTCGCAACCTTCACCCTGCGACCCTCGGCTATGAATCGCTGGGAGGATTTCTGTGCCGCAATCTCGCCGGGTGGGTCGGCGTCTGCAGCTATAATGAGATCTGTAACAATTGGTGGAAGTGTGACGTTGTAGAGCCCCGCTGTTCCGGTGGTCGCCCACACCGGAAGACCGTTGCAGGATTGCAAAACTGATAGGCCAGTTTCAACGCCCTCGCAAAGCGCCAGCCGGAGGCCGTGAGCGGCAAGCCGAACTGCGCCGCCCGCAGCTGGGCCAAAAGTTTTTTTCGGGCATCCCACGTCGGCTTTGCCGGCGGTCTTGGGGTTGAGATAGACCGCTTGGACCGCGACTACCGAACGGGACGGCCAAACGGTTATCCCGGACACCAACGTCGGAAAATCACCCAGCAATACCGGTTTGTCGCCAGCCGTATCCCAATATGGAAGCGCCGGGTGAAATCTTAAGGAGGGCGGCAGAGCGGTGGTTATACAACGATCCTGTAAGTAGGCTTCCGCGAGGGTTCCGGTGATTGCTTCCGACTCTTGCCAGATTGCCATCCCCTTAGCTGCCTGGCGGCGCTTGTCGGCGGCGGGTGGTTTCAGATTGGCTTTCTGATAAGGGCTGGTGCGGTCGGAAGACAGGTTCGAACGCGAGAAATCGGGTAGCAGGCCACTCTGCCGAAATGCCGACTTCACCTGGCGCCAGTCGCAACCGGCGAAGCAATGAACATCGATTCCATCATCCTTGCGATCATCGTCGGTGATCTTGAGCCCTGGCGTGCAGCCGTCGTCGTGAGCCGGGCATTGCACCATGCCGTAGGAGCCGTGCCACTGGCCGCCGAGGGCCGTTGTGATTTCGTGGGCGGTCATGAGTTCTCCTTTTCTTGTGCGCTCCTTGCCAAGCTGAACACGATCTCGTCCCACGATGATTCGGGCGACTTCTCGAACCTTTTGGTGATTACCTTGCGCAGGCTGCTCGGCAGCTTGGCCTCGGTGGCTTCGGCCTTGGCCTCCTCCATGAGATCGTCAATGCGAGCCTCAAGGGCAGCGTGCTCAAAGCCTCTACGCCACGCATCTTCAAGCAGGTCGTTATCGGGGATAATCTTCTTGACCCCGTGCTCCGCGAACTTGGCTTCGATCCATGCCACCAGCGCGTCACTGGTGAAGGCGTTCAGTTCGACCCGTTGATTGAGAAGAAAGTCGATTTCTTGGTCGGTCGCACCGTTCAGTTTCAGATTATGCCGGATCGACCATTCACTGGCTCGGTCGTAGGCGCTTTCGACTTCAAGCCCTTCGATGTCTCCCAGCCTCAGACCAAGGTCGATCACCTCGGGGGCGCTCACGAACGAGTATCGGCGCGTGTCGCGCTGTAATGTCCCGAGGATCGAGAAGCCGGCCTTGTCGAAGTCGTGCAGCACGAACAGCGGGATG
>JASJYE010000257.1 GCA_030123645.1 Candidatus Hydrogenedentota bacterium
GCGGCGTAACGTTTATCCATGTGCCGGCGGGAGGAAACACATCTTCGCGTGTGACGAGAAGCATTCCGCCAAGGCTCACATTCGCGGAGACCGTCTTTTGCCCCCCGTTCTTGGTGCCATCGCTCCGTCTGAAGCCCACAGGCTGCACTTTGCGAATGCGTGCGCTACGCCTGTTCTCGCGCGACGCTTGTTGTTGCAAAGTTAGTTCCTCCGGTACGCAGAAGCGCGCGCTCAGGACGCGACACCCCCCAATGTCATACAGGATAGGGTGGCCGGCGTAGATTGTCAATGTTTCTCAGGCCAGCCAGACAGCTATACTTAAGACGTGAAATGCCCCAGTTCCGGCCGATATACCACACCGGTGGTTCCGGTCTCGTGCGAGTGTCCACGTTGAGTCCAGTAGGATGAAGCGTCGAAGGCAGCTTGCCACACCACGTTGCGCACGGCTGAATTGCCTGGGGACTCCATCGAGTGCTACATTTTAGCCTCAGCGTTCCTTCCGTGTGCTAACGAATGCAGCGATGATCCAAGTCACTTGTACACTATGTGGTTTACAGATAATGGTGCCCTTAGCCGTCCAGGGACGCGAGAGCACCTGCTTTGCTTGTGGCGGCCCGGTACGCGTGCCTGTGACCGCCAACCCGTCCGTTCAGCCCGAACCCGTCGATTTTGAGCCCGGGACTCGCATTGCGGATCGCTACGTCATCGAAACGAAAATCGGGAAGGGGGGAATGGGCGTGGTGTATCGCGCGCACGATGCCCTCATTAACGAAGAAGTTGCCCTTAAGTTCATGCACCCGCGCGCCCTCAAGACCCGGCGAGGGCAGGAACTCTTCATAAAAGAAGCCCAGGTCGCCCGGCGTCTGCGTCACGACAATATTGTATCCGTGCACGACGTCAGCACCACACCGGACGGCGTACTGTACCTCTCGATGGAATTGCTCAAAGGCACATCGCTACGGGCCTATCTCAAGAAACACCGCCAACGCCGAAAACTGATAGATGTCCGATTGGCCATCGACGTGACACTCCAGATACTCCGAGCGCTCGAATACGCGCACAACATGGTGGTTCACAGAGACCTCAAGCCGGAAAACGTCATGCTTCTGCCTGGTGAGCGCGTTAAAGTGCTCGACTTCGGTCTCGCGATCGCCATTGAAGAGGAGCAGGTCGAACGCAGACCCGGCGAACCCAAACCCAAACGGGTGGTCGGCACCGCCGCCTACGCCTCGCCGGAACAGTACAAGCATCAGATGATCGACCTGCGCTCAGACCTTTATAGCGTCGGGCTCGTGCTGAGAGAAATGCTGACCTTACACACGCCTGTCGAGGAACCGGTAACGATCATGGAGATGCGGCAAGATGTCGCCCCGTCTGTCATCGAAGTCCTCGACAAAGCGACTATGCGCGAGAAAGATCGGCGGTGGCAGTCCGCACGGGAATTCCGAAAGGCGCTAGAAGATGCGTATCAGACATCCTACAGCCATCTCGAATCCGCCCACTTTACGACGACTGAAGGCAAAGAAGTCACGACCGACAATATGGTCTACATGCCCGGCGGCAGCTTCCTGATGGGCTCGAACGATGTCCGGGAAGAAGCGCCGGAATTCGAGACCTTCGTCGAGCCTTTCTACATTGACAAATGCCTTGTGACGGTCGAAGAGTACGAAGAGTTTCTGTCGGACACTGGGCATCAAGAGACCAAATACTGGCGCGATCCGGAATTCGACGGCCCCCGGCAGCCGGTCGCAGGGGTGACACTCGATGATGCCTTGGCGTATGCGGCTTGGGCCGGAAAACAGTTGCCCACGGAAATGCAATGGGAATTCGCGGCTCGGGGACGCCAAAACCGAAAGTACCCCTGGGGTTCCCTCGAGCCGGACACCACGCGCAGCAATTTCGCCGACTATCTCGGCATGCCGTCCATCGTCACCATGCACGAAACCGGCGCGACGCCCGAGGGCGTCTACGACATGGCCGGCAATGTCCACGAATGGACCCTCGGCGCCTACGTCCCCTATAACCCAAAGGCCGGCGGAGAGGTCACGGACTCCAAAGAGCCGCGCCGCGTGGTGCGCGGCGGCTCATGGCATTCACAAGCCGCTGAACTGCGCACAACGTCCCGCAAGGGACTGTTCCGCGAGTCTCAGCTCACGACCGTCGGCTTCCGCTGCGTCCTGCCCTCGCCGGAATTTCACACGCCACCGGTAGACTAAGTCCAGCCGAGCTCCACGCAGCGGCGAAATCAAGCGGCGGAAGTGTCTTTGCTTGGAGCTGCTGCGGGGAAAAGGAGGCCGCCGGCGATGCAGATCGCGTAGTTCACGGCGAGGCCCCAGACGCCCGCGCTGATGCCGAGCGGCGAACGCATTGCAGTCTCCCATAACCCGACGACCGCGCCGACCCACAGCGTAAGCGTGATCGCCGTCCCGGCAAAGATGCCGCCGAGCACCGCGCCCGCGGGGAGGCGCCGCCAGTAAACGCCGAGGAGGAACACGGGGGAGATTTGCACCATGAATTCGAGCTTGAGTTTGATCAGGAGCCAAATGGAACTCTCGACCTGGCGCGAAACCCAAGCGAACGCGATCAGGACCGCCATCAACACCCAACCACCTAGTTTTCCAACCTTGAGCAGATGCTGCGGCGACGCGTCGCGCTTGAGGTAGGGCTTGTAGATGTCCTTCGTGATCATGGACTGGATAGACAGCAGCGCCGAGTCCGATGTCGACATGATCGCGGCGATGAGCGCCACGAACACCATGACGCCGAGCCAATAGGTAAACACGTTGATGTTGATGATGTCCGCAATCATGTACAAGGTCACTTTGTCACTATCGAAGTCGCTCAAATTTTGAAAACGGTTAATCGCAATGATGCCGAGCAAAAAGGCAAGCAGCGTCGTTCCAAACGGCATAAACGTCATGCCACTGATGGAATAACGCAAGGTACGGAGGTTGCGTGCGGCGAAGATACGCTGAATCGCGTGTGGATAAACGGAAACCCCAAACCCGAGCAAGAGAATCCGGCTAATCCAGACGCGCAGGCCAGCGCCATCGGGCGCTTGCAACTTGGTGGGGTCTTGCTCACGAATCGTTTCAGTCGCCGCGACGAGCCCACCTTCAGTCGTGAGCAAGAGATAAAGGATCACGGAACACCCGCCGAAGAGAAGCGTGCCCTGGATGACGTCGGTCCACGCGACCGAACGCATCCCTCCGAGCGATTCGTAAACGAGCATGACGAACACGAGCAGAAGCACACCCGTCATGAACGTAATTCTTCCCCCCGATAACGCCTCGACAGCGTGCCCCATGGCCACAAGCTGTTCGAGGATGTAGTTGGCGAGTCCCCAGCAGAACAGGAGGACACAGACGATCCGGAGCGTGTGTGAGCCGAAGCGGTGGTAGATGTAATCGGCGGGCGTAATGTAACCGAAAGTCCGGGCCAATTTGAATAGGCGCGGTGCATAAATCGTAATCATGGTAAACGCAAGCACCATGAATGTAATGCTTACGATGTACGTGCCGCCTTCGCGATAGGACGTACCTGCGAACCCGAGTAGCGTATTACCGCTGTACTGCGTCGCGAAGAAGGTCAAAAACAGGACCACGAAGCCGAAGTTCGATCCGCCCAGGTAGAAATCGCTAAGACTCTCCTCCTTCCGCTTGGCGCGGCCCAGCAGGCCGATGCCGATCATCAGGCAGAGGTAAAGTACGAGAACTACGACGGGCGCAATGCCGAGTTCGATTTTTTCCATGGCGCGCCGCTAATCCGCCTCGGAATCGCCGTCGCGCCAGAATCCAAGCACAGCGAACGAAGTGAGGATGGACAACCCAAGCGTGCAGCCGATCGGAATCCATATCCAGATAGGGAGACCAAGAAACATTACTTCCCAATCGAAAAAAATGAATACGATTAATCCCTCGCCCTCCGCCACTTTCATATAGAGTGCCGCATACCACGGGATACTGACTAGAATAAGCCCCAGTATCAGCGGGATATACCACCACTGCTTGGCGGGCTCGCGGTCGAGTTGGGCCACTTCCCAGAAACGGTCCATGTCCCGCTCGTCCGCGTATTCGTGTTTGGGGTCTTCGCCGGGTGGCGTATTGGGCCCTTCCGTCACGTCTTCGCTCCTTCGCCGCATATACCAAACCGGTGGTTCCGGCCGCCATTCGAAACTTCGGCATATAGTACATCCTTAGCGCGGGGATGTCATCAAAGGCGAGCAGGGCGGCTCAGTGGAGCGGACTACAACGTGAAAGGTCCGCGAGGGGGCTCAGTGGCTGGGGGCGCCGTGCCAGACGGAAACTTCGACGCCGTCCGCGATGCGGTCTTCGTATTCCATGGGGATTTTGTGATGCTTCGTGTCGTAGTGCTCCGAGCGGCGGACGTGATCGAGGTAGCTGTGTACGGAACGCTCGAAAATGCCCACGTTGTCCGCCACCACGACGGAACCCTCATGCAATAAC
>JASJYE010000258.1 GCA_030123645.1 Candidatus Hydrogenedentota bacterium
TGCCACGCTTCGCTCGCAATGACACGGTGGGGTGATTCATTCCGGTGAGCTATCCAGGTTAGCCCGCATTTTCACAAATGCGATGACGCATCAATATCCTTTTTGATAGGATAGACCGGATACGGACCTCCTGAGCACTCATCTTGTTTATCCTGCCGGACACAATATGTCATCAAGCTTACGAAATGGACTACTTAGAGTTCGGACCAGTGCAGCCCGAAGGCCTCCGCGACGCCTTTGTGGCAGATGTCGCCGCCGTGGACGTTGACGCCGCGCCGTAGCGCGTCGTTCTCGTCGATGGCCTCTTCGAAGCCGCTGTCGGCGATCTGCAGGCCGTAGCCGAGGGTTACGTTCGTCAGGGCGTAGGTCGAGGTTCGCGGCACGGTGCCGGGCATGTTCGCGACGCAATAGTGGACGACGCCGTGCTGGACGAAGGTTGGCTCGTGATGCGTGGTGGGGCGTGAGGTGTCTGAGGTGCCGCCCTGGTCGATGGCGATATCCACGAGCACGGCGCCGGGACGCATCGTTTTCACCAGTTTTTTCGATATCAGCCGCGGCGTGCGCGCGCCCGGCACGAGCACGGTGCTGATCACGAGGTCTGCGTTGGTTACTTCCTCCTCGATGTTCGCGCGGTTCGACATGATCGTCGTCACCTGTCCCTGCATCGCGTCGTAGAGATATGCGAGTTTGGTCGGGTTGATGTCGATGACGGACACGTGCGCGCCCATGCCGACGGCGACGCGGCAGGCGTTGGACCCCGCGACTCCTGCGCCGAGGATGACGACGTCGGCGGGCTTCACGCCGGACACGCCGCTGATAAGGATGCCCATGCCGCCGGGGAGCGCTTCGAGCCCTTGCGCGCCTTTTTGCACCGCGAGGCGCCCAGCCACTTCGCTCATGGGCGTGAGAAGTGGAAGGGAGCCGTCGTCCATCTGAATCGTTTCGTAGGCGATCGCGGTGACGCCGCGACGCATGAGTGTTCGCGTGAGCTTCTCGTTCGACGCGAGGTGGAGGTAGGTGTAGACGATCTGGCCGTCCCACATCGCGCGGAGTTCGCGGCCGAGCGGCTCCTTGACCTTGACGATGAGCTCGGCGCGTTCCCAGACCGACTCGGCCTTCTTGACAATGCGCGCGCCCGCCTGGCGGTAGGCCGCGTCGGGTATCCCGCTGCCCAGCCCCGCGCCCGACTCGATGAAGACCGTGTGGCCGTGCCCCACGAAGGCCCCGACGCCCGACGGCACCATCCCCACGCGGTTCTCGTCCGCCTTGATTTCCTTTGCTACGCCAACAATCATTCCGGACCTCCTGAGAGCTTTCGAGCCTCGTGCTAAGGCATCAGTATAAACAGAGTTGGGTAGGGGTTCCTATCGAAATTATCCGCAGGCGGGTTCCTGCGCGGCGATCGCTGCGCATCTGTGGTAAAATATAGCCGGGGTATCGCGATGCCGGGTCTAAGGGGGACATAGCCGTGAAGAGACGTGTTTTTGTTGCTGTATTCGGGGGTTTCGTGCTTTTGACGTGTATCTCTCCGGTCTTCGGGCAGCAGTCGGGCAAAGTGGAGGCCGTGGCCAAGATTTCGCTGGTTGGCAGGGGCAATGGTCCAATTGAGGTGCGTGACGCGGAGGGGAAGATCTTGCAGATTCTCTCGCCGGCGGACCTTAGACTGAACCAGGCGCCGGCGCACGTGGTCGAGCGTGAGCGGGCCTATCGTGAGAAACGGCGTGAAAAGGCCGCTGCAACTCACGAGCGCAGGAAGAAAGAGAGGCGGGTAGCGGTTGAAAAGGCTGCGGAACTCGCGCACGTTGCCGAAGAGGAGCGCATCGCGGGCGAGGAAGAGGCGGCGAGGATCGCGGCTGAGCAAGGTGAGAAGCCGAAGAACCCGTATCGTGTACGGCGAAAAACCGTCCGGCGAAACATTGTCGAGCCCGAGGCGGGCGCTACCGGGACGGCTGCGCCTAAAGCCCGACTTTAACCCGGATAGCTCAGCGGATTCCTACCCGGAACCACCGGTTTGGCCGGAACCACCGGTTTGGCCGGAACCACCGGTTTGGTACTGGAACCACCGGTTTGCTGTGGTACGGCCATAGCAACCTTCTCCGCCGTCTCGCTATGAAATCCGGTGATCGATGCAGGCTGACGAAGGCTGTTTCCGATGATGCCAATGCGTACGAATAATTGCGAGGGAGAGGTCATGCGACGGTGCCCCGGCGTGTGAGTTCTTCGATGTCCTCGCGAGTGTAGCCGCACTCGATCAGGATTTCCGTGGTGTGCTGGCCGAGGTCGGGCGCGGGTGTTCTGGTGGTGGCCGGGGTCTTGCTGAGGTTAATGGGGTTCGCAACGACCTCTATGGGACCCTGTGTGGGGTGTTCGAGGGGAGCGAAAAAGCCGTTCGCCCGAGCCTGGGAGTCTGCAATGACCTCATGATAGTTCTGGTAGGGTGCGAAGGGGAGCTCGGTCATCACCGCCTTCCACTCGACCAAGGTTTTAGACATGAAGGTCTCCTCGAGGAGGTGAAACAGGTCGGCGCAGTTCTCGGTGCGGTCTTCGGCGGACCGGAATCTTGGGTCCTGTTCGAGATCGTCGCGTTCAATGGCGCGGCATAACTTCGCCCAATAGTTATCGGACTGAAGGGCGGCGAGCAAGAACCATCGCCCATCCTTGGTCTTGTAGGGCAGCGCCATTGGGTTCCGGGCCGTTTCTCGCCGGTCTATTCCAGGTTCCCACTCCGGATGTGCGAGAAAAAGCTCTTCCAGATAGTCCTTGCGCGTAGCGAGTGTGCCCGAGAGTTCGAAGGAGAGCTGGTAGAGCCCTGTCTGAAAGAGCGAGACGTTGATTTCCTGGCCGATCCCGGTTCGCTCCCTGGCGTAGAGTGCGGTCATGACGCCGGAATAGAGGGCAAGGCCCGCGGCGTTGTCTCCGAAGGCGCCGATACCGCCCGCCGGCGGCATTCCGGGCGCGGTCATTCGATAGCTGATTCCGGCGCGTGCATAGTAGGCAGTGCCGTCGTAGGCGGGGACGTTCTTGTCGTCACCGAGTTTGCCGTAGCCTGTTAAGTTGCCGTAGATGAGGCGTTCATTCAGTCCGCTGAGCGTGTCGTATCCCACGCCAAACTTCTCGAGTTCAAAAGGCCGAAGGTTGCTTAGGAAGACGTCCGCCTTTTCCACGAGCTGATAGATGATTTTTCGGCCGGCCTCATGGGAAAGATCGAGTGCTAGACCTTTCTTGTTACGGTTGTAGTTATGCCAGATGTATTCGATGTCAGTGGCCAAGCCAGGGATGGTATCGGTGATCATGCCCTGCAGAGCCCGCATGGAATCGCCGCGCGTGGGATGCTCAACATGGATGACTTCCGCTCCGAAATCGGCGAGAAACCGGGCCGTCATGGGCACGGCTGCCACTTGTGATACATCGAGAACCTTTAATCCATCGAGGGCGCCAGTCATTTTTTGTTTACCTCCGGATGATAGTGTCGAGTTCTACAGTCTGGAAAGGGCGTACGGTCAAAGTATTCAGCCTCATTTTGAAAGCCCTGTCAGTAGGGGCTTCATTCATGCCGGAGTAGGAAATCCCGGCCGGGTTGATTTCGTGCGGTCTGTTCCGGATGATGCTCTGTGTTGGCCCCGAGAAGTATTGGAAGAAGCTATGGAGTTCATTCTACACTCTTGGCATTTGCTGGTTCCGGCTCTGTCAGCGTGGATTGACCCTGAGCAAGAATAGGTTATCGAATACGTGCAGACCGAAAATCAAGTGCTCAGGGAGGTATTTGGAAGGAAGCGCCATCCCTGAAGACTCGGTGAAGACGGATTCAGGTGAATCTAAGCATCAATGAATCTTAGACAGCCGATGTTGTAAGTTCAATGATGCGAGTGCGTAGGAGTCTTTGGGCGCGAGAGGTTTCCGCTATGGACGACGGTCAGAACCGTAGTGATAAGAATAAGATTGGTTGGCAGGCATGGAGAAAAAAATGAATGGAAAACGTGTTGAGGTAAGGGCGAAGATGGCCGGTCTCTTTTTTCGAAGACCCGGACCGGATGAACCCAGTTATGTGGAATTGGGGGATCAGGTGAAAAAGAAACAGGTCCTGGCCCTCTTGGAGACCATGAAGGTGTTTCAGAAGGTGAAATCGCCTACTGACGGCAAGATCATAGAAATCGTCGCGGAGAATGAAACACCTTTGATGGACTATGATCTCATGTTTGTAATTGAATCGTGACACTTTAATATGAAGCATCAACAAGTGAGAATCTAATTATGGGAAAATGGATGGATGGCTATCTTAGCCGGCTGAAGACCTTAAACGAGGAAAGTCTTGCAGGTGGCGGTGAGGAGCGGATCGAGGTGCAGCATAGCCTCGGCAAGCTCACCGCCCGGGAGCGGATCGACCGGTTGGCCGATCCCGGAAGCTTCGAGGAACTGGGATCGCTGGTTCGGAATCCTTACGGCCACAGGATGAA
>JASJYE010000259.1 GCA_030123645.1 Candidatus Hydrogenedentota bacterium
TCGGCAATGGCATGCGCGGCATTCACGAGGATGTTAAGCATCACCTGGTTGAACGACCCGGGCAGGCACGGGACTTCGGGCAGATCCGGGTCGAAATCCGTGACCACATCCGCGACGTACTTCCACTCGTTTCGGGCCACCGCGATGGTGTTGTTTATCGCGTGGTTCACGTCGATCGCCGTCATCTCCTCCAACCCGGGATGCGCAAACTCTTTCATCGCGCGCACGATCTCCGCCACGCGCGAATTACCCTCCAGAGACTGCTCAATGGCGAGCGGCACCTCCTCGTTCAGATAGTCCAGTTCGATTTCCTCGATAAGCGCCGCGACCTCATTGGCAACGTGTTGCGCCGGCTCCTCGTTTTGGATCGCCTTCAATAGTTCCTGATACTTGTCCAACAGGCACTTGATGTCGCTGAACGATTCCTGGAAGAAGCGAATGTTGTCGCCGATATATTGGGTGGGCGTGTTGATCTCGTGTGCAATCCCCGAGGCCAACTCACCGATGGCTTCCATCTTGTGCGCCTGGAGCAACTGCGCCTCGAGCGTCGCCTCCTTCGTCACGTCATAAGAGACAATCACGAAGTTGTTGATCACGCCAGACGCGTCTCGCACCGGAGATATCGTCGTCTCGGCCTGATACGGTGTCTTGTCCTTCCCCTCATTCACGACACGGCCCTTCCAGACGTCCCCGCGTTTGAGCGTAGCCCAAATGTCCGCGATCATCTTCTTGTCCGCATGATTTGTGTCCAACAGATCGCTGACGCTTCCTAGGGCCTCCTCGCGCGTATACCCGGTTAGACGTTCAAACGATGGATTTACATAAAGCATCGTGCCCAATGGATCCGTGACGATGATTACCTCGGCCGCCTGCTCGATGGCCGTCGTCAGACGCACGCGCTCCTCGTCTTCCTCTTTGCGGCTGGTAATGTCGCGCCAGACCATGTAGAAGACCTCTCGCCCACCGTATGGAACCCGGGTAATCAAGGCGTCCACCCAGAACTCGCGCGCAGCCGCCGTACGGCCTACCCATTCATAGCGATGCTTGCCCTCCTTGGTAACGAGCTCAAGTAGCTCTGTGGATTTCACCGATGAGAGCGTCCCGTCGGGCTGAAACTCCGGCGCAAAATCGAGCAGAGGCGTTGCAAGAAGCGCTTCCTTCGACTCGCAATCGAGCATGCCCACCGCCGCCTCGTTGCAATCGATGAGGCGCTCGCCGTCGAATACCAATATCGCATCGGAAGACTTTTCAAAAAGCGTACGGAACTTGCGCTCGCTCTCCCGCAACGACTCGACGGCGCTCAATCGGCCCGAGATCTCGTTCTTCAACTGCTGGTTTCGCACCGTCAGCTCGGCTTCCCGGCTTGCGAGCGACTGGACCATCTCCTTAAAGGCAAATACAAGGCCTCCGATTTCATCATTTCCCGACTGAGGAAAATCGACAATCCCAAACTCTGTGAAAGCCCGGGTGGCGTGCTCAAGATCCACCACACGATCGATAAAGAGTTGCCGAAAACAGGCGCGCAATAGAAAGACCAATATCAAGGCGGCGAAAACCGCTGAAAGCATCAACTTCCAGCGGAGCGAAGCTACCAACTCTTCGATGACTTGGTCGTCGGTCACGACGGCGAGTAGCCAGTTCATCGCGCCGATGGGGGAGACGTAGGCCATATGAGTGACCTCACCCTCCTCGAAGGCCACGTAGAGCGATTTATTCCCCTCCGGGCTCAGTAGTCGGTAGCGCTCCATCAGCCGTTCGTGATAAAGCTCCTCCAAAGGACCTTGCCAGTGTGATTTCATTTCATTCGTGAGAATCGATGCCATGGGATAGGGGTGCGCGATAACCTCGCCCGCGCTGTTTAATATGTAAGCCGCCCTGAGGCGCTCGAGCTCGATCAGCTCTACAACCTGACTGAAGAGCTCGTTCAAAGCATAGTCGCTTCCTGTAAGGCCCAGAAACCGTTCCCCATCGTAGAGCGGTACCAAAAGGCTTGTGAGCCACTCGTTTCGGCGCGGATCGTACTCGACCGGGCTCCACACGGGATCGCGCTCTGGGTTTTCCGCGGGACCAACGATCGCATACTTCTCCCGTAGACTGGCCTCGTTCGGCGCGCCGATCATGTCCGGCCCCACAGAAGGACTGATGCAAGTGAACTCGTCTTGAATCGCCACATAGAAATTCGTGAACTCTCTGCGAATGATAGGCGCCACATACTGCATCGGGAGTTGCGCCGCGGCGAGTTTAACTTGTGTCGTGATACTCGGTGCATCAGGACTCGCGAGATAGGTCGTAACTTCGGGCACGTCGCCGGACATAGAGTAATTCACCGCGGCGATCTCAATGAAGCCCTTCCTCTCTCTCGCCTCGCTCAGAGATTCCTGGATCACTTCGTTCGCCGCCACCGCCGCTCTAATTCGGGCTGAAAATCCATCCTGTATCTGAAGCGCGCGGCTGTTCGCGACACTTGCCAGGTGGCTGCGGTAGTTTCCGATCATGGCGCTCTCTTGCGAAATCACAATCAGGCGCGCCGCAAGAAGACTCATGCTCAGGCAGATGATCAGAATGAGCAAGAAGATCCTGCTCTCGACTTTTTTAGGTATCAACTTCATGTCCAGATCGCCTGTCTATCGCCCTTAGTAGTCATCAGACGCACCTATGTTTCCTCTCGGCGTGTCTGAATCCCCCTGATTCCCCTCACCCGCACTCAGCGCCTATCCGGCATCGCGCTGAGCTCTTTAATCTAATGCTGATAACGAGATACGTGCAATGTGGCAAACACGAACTCTATTCTTTACTATACCCTGAAATTCTCATATTGACAAAGAATCCATTGACAAGTTGCCGCATTTGCCCGCATTTTTTGCCTTTTTCTCCCTATTTTCGAAGCATCACGAGCCCGTTTAGTCCCCCTTTACTTCGATTCTGGCCGGCTGCTAACATGCCCTTTAGAGGAGTTAAGGCTGACTTCCCACAATCCGTGTCTACGGAAGCGCGACCATGGATCGTCCGGACGACGGCATCAGGCAGGTAAAATCATTCCGCGAGCACGTGTGGAAGGCCCTGGGCCGATCCGCCAAGGACCGGCCGATGAGCTTTTACTTGCTCCTGGCGATGGTTCCGATGCTCCTGCTCGGGGTCCAAATCTTTCATGTCAAGGACGACCTGAAGCAGTTCGCCCTTTTTCTTTCCCTCTTTTTTCTGTTCTTCTTCGTGTTGATCTTTCGCGCGATATTGGACGCCTTCGACATCGCCCGTGACCATTTCCGAAAGAGTGAAAGGTTGTTCACCGAGACCTTCGCCGAAGACGGCTTTGCAGAAAAACTAGGAAAAAGTGTCGCGCGAAGAGAGAAAGAAGGCTCGTAAGAACGCATCGCTGCTTCCCAGAGGGCAGCGCGAATGTATGCCCGGTGGACGTGCGTAGTCGCAGTTGGGCCAATAAATGATCGATTCACCCAGGCATATTCTCGCGCTCATTCCAAATTGGCTCGGCGATGTCGCCATGTGCACCCCTGCGTTGCGCACGCTTCATCAGCGTTTCCCCGATGCGGAACTGACCGTGGCGGGCCGCGCGTCAGGCTGCGATCTCCTGCGCGGACTGCCGTTCATCACACGCCTTTGTCCCTTCCCCGCGAGGCCGGGACTGTTTCGCATGCTTCGAACCGGCCGCGCGCTCCGTCCCTACGCCCAAGATCTTACGGTTGTTTTCCCGCATTCGTTTCGCGCCGCGGCGATCGCGCGCATGACCCGGAGCCGCAGGATCGTGGCCTATGCGCGGAACGCGCGAAGCTGGCTGCTCACCGATCCCGTTGAGCCGAACAAAGAAGACGGGAAGATAAGCCCCGTCTACATGGTTTGGGAGTATCTCGACCTCCTCGAAGGCCTGGGCGGCGAGTACGACGGCTTCGGATTGCAGCTCGAGGCGGATTCAATGGCCGTCGCACGCGTCAAAGAGCACCTCGTAGGCAAAGGCCCCTTCGTCGGCATCGCCCCCGGCGCCGCCTACGGTCCGAGCAAGCGCTGGCCCGTCGAGCGTTTCGCGGAGGTCGCGGACTGGCTCACGGAGGAAGCGGGGGCGCAATGCGTTCTGCTCACGGGGCCCGGCGAGGAAGACACGCGCGACGCCATACTCGAGGCCGCCCGCCAACCTCTTGTCGTCTGCGATGAAGGCCGGCCAAGCGTCGATACCCTCAAGGCGGCCGTTTCCTTGCTGCAGTTGCTCATCTGCAACGACTCCGGGCCGCGCCACGTCGCCATCGGCCTCAACGTGCCCACCATCTGCATCATGGGGCCCACCAAACCCGTCTACAGCGAAGGGCCGTATGAAAAAGGCCGCGTCCTCCGCGTCGACGTCGACTGCGGGCCCTGCCAGAAACCCACCTGCAAAACCGACCACCGCTGCATGACCCGCATCACGCCCGACGCCGTCATCGACGCCGCCCTCGC
>JASJYE010000019.1 GCA_030123645.1 Candidatus Hydrogenedentota bacterium
CCTGAGATAAGGAATCATGGTTTGGGCGCTCTCATTCAGCATTTCGCCGATGGCTTTGGAGGAAATGGTCGCGCCGGAAATGCCGTCGATCTGCCACGCTTCGTTCTTGGTACCGTGCTTGACGTAGGTGATGGGATTGGCCAAGGCCGTTTTGTCGGCGTTGAGCGTAACATCGAGAACGTCGAAGTTGGCCACGAAGGCCTCGTCCTTGCTGATCTTATCACCCAAGCCCGGCGTTTCCTTGCTTTCGAGGACGTACATGCCCGTGATGCAGTTCTGCTCGGGAGAATAGCCGTAGAGGATCTTGATGACGTCCTGGTAGCCTTGCCCGGCGGCTTCGAGGGCGACACCCACCAGTTCGCCGGCTTCGTTGAACCCGGCGTAGGCCTTTTGTCCCGGGACGTCCTCGTTATCGAGGCGCACCAGCCCATCGGGCTCGACATTGTACGCAACGCGGGTGGTCGCGCCGGGCAATACGCTGAACACGGCCTTCTCAACCGCGCGCCTCTTGTTTTCGGTGATGCGGGGCAGGGTAGCCTGTACCACGGACACGATGAGAAAGCCCGACAGCATGGCTACAGCCACAAGCGTCCGGATCATCCGGAAGCCTTCGACTGGCGGCGCTACGTCATCCCTTTGTTCGACCGTGGTCATGATTTTGGCTGCTTCCTTTTGCGTGCGCCGAAGATCCTGGGCTGCGTGAGATTGTCAATGATGGGCGATACGGCGTTCCCGAGGAGGATGGCGTACATGACGCCCTCGGGCAGGCCGCCCTTCAGCCGGATAATGACCGTGAGGAATCCCATCAGGCCCGCGTAGATCCAGATGCCCAGGGCCGTGACGGGCGAGGCGACCATGTCGGTGGCCATGAAGACCGCGCCGAGCATCAGCCCACCGGCGAACAAGGTGAAAAAGGGATTGGGATAGACCTCGGAGTCGGCGAGATAGAAGAGTCCGCTGGTAATGAACGCGCTAAGGAGCATTGACGCCGGGATGCGCCAGTTCACTACGTTTCGAAAAACGAGATAGACGCCACAGGCCAGGATGAGAATGGCGGATGTTTCACCCGCGGACCCGGAGGTCATGCCCATGAAAAGTGTAGTGACGTCTGTGGTGATGTGGTCGAACTTTTGCAGGGCGAGCGGGGTGGCGCCCGTAAATCCGTCGACGGACATCCGGGCAACCCAATCGGCCACGGGCGCGGGCGTCATGAATGGCAGCGCCAAGGAGGAAGGAATGAACTGGGTGAAGCGCTCGGTGACCGCCGGCGTCCACGTGGTAATCGCGACGGGGAAAGCGGCCTGCACGAAGGCCCGCCCTACGAGCGCCGGGTTGAATACGTTGAACCCGATGCCGCCGAAGAGCGCTTTGCCCAAGGCGATGCAAACGACGCTTCCCACCGCGGCCATCCAGAGCGGAAACCCGGGAGGCAGGGTCAGCGCCAGGAGCATGCCGGTGATGACGGCGCTGTAATCGCCTACGCTCGTGGGGCGTCCCGACGCGCGGCAGATGACGTGTTCCGTCAGGACGCAGACGGCGGTGCACGTTGCGATGAGGCATACGGCGCTTAGCCCGAACTGGAACGCGGCGAAGAGTGCGATCGGGCACAACGCGTACACCACATCGAGCATGATCCGATCCACGGTCGCCACCCCTCTGAAGTGCGGTGAGGAGCGCAACTCGATCGGGGAAGATTCTACAGACACGCCCGTGCCTTCCTTTCCCGGTTCAGGGCCTTGGCAATTCGGAAATACTGGACGAGGGGGATATTGGAAGGACACACGTAGCTGCAGCAACCGCATTCGAAACACGCGTTAAGATGGAATTGCTCTTCCATCGTTTCGTATTGCTGTTTGCGTGCCAGAAGGCCCAGGCGGGATGGGTTGAGGTAGAGCGGGCAGACTTCGACGCACTCCCCGCACTTGATGCAGGGATAGATCCGATTGTGGCGTAGTTCCACGCGCGTCTGTTTGTGTGTCATGACCAGGATGCCCGTGACCCCCTTGGTGACCGGTATGTCGAGCGAGGAAACCGTCGCGCCCATCATGGGTCCGCCCAGGACGACCTGTTTGCTTCGCCGGTTACTAAATCCCACTTGCTCCAGAGCGAAGCGCAAGGGCGTTCCCAGGGCCATGAGGTAGTTTCCGGGGCGCTCGACGCCGGGGCCCGTGATCGTCACGACCCGCTCGATGAGCCCTTGCTGCCGGGGCAGGAGATCGCCAATCTGCGCCAGCGTAGCCACGTTAAACACCGCCGCGCCCACGTCAGCCGGCAGCCCGCCGGGCGGGATCTCGCGTCTGAGCAGCGCCTTCACGAGCATTTTTTCGGCGCCTTGAGGATACTTGACCCGCAGTACTTCCACCTTGATGGGCAGCCCTTCGGGCAGGGCCTTGCGCAAGACCTCAGCGGCATCCATCTTGTTCTCTTCGATGCCAACGAGCACGCGCTTCGCGCCGAGCGACCGGGCCACGACGCGGATCCCCGCGATGATGTCATCCGGGCGCTCGAGCATGACGCGATGATCCGTGGTAAGGTAGGGTTCGCATTCGCAGCCGTTTACGACAACGGTATCGACGGATTTGCCTTCAGGCACGATGAGTTTTACGTGCGTCGGGAACGCGGCGCCGCCCAATCCGACAACGCCCGTGTCCTGGACGGCCTGTACAAGTTCCTCAGGCGACATGGACTCGATGTCGCGCGGCGCGCCGTACAGGATTCGCTGGTCGGCGGCCGGGTACGATTTGATGAATATCGCGGGGGACGGTTCGCCCTCTAAGGTCGGCGCCAAGGCGATGCGATCGACGATGCCGGTCACCGGCGCGTGCATCGGCACGGAGACGAAGCCGCCCGCTTCGGCGATGGGTTCGCCCCGCACCACCTCCTGTCCCTCGCGTACGACGGGTACCGCGGGGGCCCCGGTGTGCTGGGAGAGGGGGATGACAAGTTTGGGAGCGAAGGGTAAACGGCGGATGCTTTTGCCGGAAGTGTGGTCCTTGCATTCCGGGGGATGAATCCCCCGGGAGAAACTTTTCCTCTTACTTAGCTGTAGAAGGTCGCTGAACATCTCTCGCGCCATGCACGGGTTTCATGCCATGTACAAGCACCCCCTTTTGCGGCACTCTGCGTCGGCAGAACCGCCCTACATGAACTTTTCCGCCCGTTTGATGAGTTTCCTGATACCCTTCGCGCTCCGGTCTTCGGGATAGCCCGGATGAATGACTTTCGCCGTGCATTTCTCCGCGGCGCGGACGATATCCTTATAGGGCCCCCCCTTGGGATCCTTGATGTACGCCTTTTTCTTGCCGTCATAGGCGAAGATTTTCGAGTTCAGGTTGGTGCACTCATCGCAGCTTGTGCATTCGGCTGCGTCGATCCACGGCGCCAGATATCCATTGTCGCCGGCGCTCGCGGCGTCCGCAGCCACGGGCTCTTTGGTCTCCGGCGCGGCGTCGGGAACCGGTGGGGGCGCCGGCGTCCCAGGCGGCGCCTGACTGGTGCGGGGTGCTTGCGCCACATTGCTTGCCACAACGGCGGGCGTCTCTTCCAGGAGAAGCCCCGCAATGTCGCTGCTCTTGCCGTTCATGACCAATTCTTTCAGGCCGCTCGCGATCTGCCTGACGATCGACTGGCGCGCGTTCTCCTCTATTGCCCCGAGATCGACGGCATCTCTAGCTTCGGCGATCTCGCGGATGGTCAACCAGAAGTCTCGCCGTTCTTCGGTGGCCTGCACCACCGGTTCCGCTGGGATCACGCGTATGAGATGATTCTCGCGGTCCACCGCCCAAATGAACGGAATCACATCCTCACGCTCTTCAGAGTCGAGTTCGATGTATTCGGCCAGTTGTAACATGTCCTCGGTCCAGGATTCGGGCGGCGCCTTGCGGAATTGTTTGCGGAACCGCGCCTCCGTAAGGGCGAAGTCTGCGAAGGTCAAGCACAATTCCATCGATTCCCGCTCGCCCTCTTCGCTGAGGTAATCGAGGGTGTAGGTCGGCCAAAGCTCGTCCACGGCCGGATTGCCCTCGAGGTCGAAGCGTTCGGAGGGCGTAGCGCCGAGGTCCGGGTTGTAGCGGAATAGCGGATAGGCCCGCGATTCGACCGCGAGTTTGCTCTGCTGGTTCGCGAGGTTGTCTGCGAATCCATGTTCAGGCGGGCAGGGGGCGTAGATGTTAAACAGGGCGGGCCGCCGCGCGTTCAGACCTTCAATAAAGCCTTCGATGAGGTGCGTGGCGTTCGAGATGGCGCCCTGGAGCACATACGATGTGCGGTGCGCCATGCCGATCAGCGCGATGTCTTTTCGGGCCTCTTCCTTACCCTGATGCGCGCTGCCGAACTGGGCCATGTCGCTCACCTGGCCGGTGAAGCCCGACGTGCACGCCTGCCCGCCCGTATTCGAGTAGACCTGCGTATCGAGGATGAGCACTTTGATGGGTTTGCCCGACATCATCATGCGCGAAAGGTTCTGGAAGCCGATGTCGTACATGGCGCCGTCGCCGCCGACGGCCACAACAGGGGGACAGAGCCGGTATTCTTCTTCGCTGAACTGTTGCCAATCGAAGTAGGTAAAAAAGTCCCTGTGCTTTTCCTCGTTGTACTTCCCGTCGAGTTCGAGTTCAGCCATTCGGATGCACCTAAACCCCTCGGCCATTTTGACCATGTGGCCCTCGAAAACACCCATCGCCACGGAGGGAGAATCCTGAAAGAGGTGGCTGACCCAGGGGAAAGGATAGGGGCTGTACGGATAGGTCGAACCCCACACGGAAGTGCAGCCGGTGGCGTTGATCATGCCGAGGCTCGAGCGGCCCCGCTTGTTCAGTCCGGTCGTGTACTGCCATTTGAGGTGCTTGAGCTTTGCGAGAAGCTGGGTGACTCGCTTGAGCCACGCGGTGTCGATTGGTGACGAAGCCTTCTTGTCGTTCAAGGCGGTGAGCAAGCTGGAGAGGGTGAGATCTCTGTCCACTGACTGGTCAATCACCTCGCCGATGGCCTCGCTGTCGGACAGATCCATGTTGGACACGAGTTGGATCCGGATGCTCTCTTCGAGACGGCCGATGAGTAATTCCATGTGTGCCACATGCTTTTCTACCCTGGGCTGCATAAGGGCTTCGACCGTGGCCACGAAAAGGTGAACAACCGTTTTCTCGCCGCATCCCGGACAGGCGCCATCTCCGCTGACCATCGCCATGTAGTTCTGTTTGTCGAGCAGGAGTGTCTCCAGGGCGCCGATGCGCTCGTCGAGGTCATCGACCCGGATGTAGTCCGGCGATGTCGTAGGCAAGGCCTCCCAAAACTCCCATTCCTTCCGGAGCTTCGCGACAGAATCCGCGGTCTGGGACACGGTACGCAGGGCATCGTCCTCGCACACTTCGACACACTCCATGCAGCCCTTGCACGCGTAGGGATTGATCGTAATGGACATCAGCCCGCCGCTGCCCTCGGCCTCATTTTCCTTGACCGTGTAATACGGTTTCGTCACGGCAAACTTGAAATCGCCAATGGCGTCCTTGAAGAGGCCGAATTCCCTCTCCAGAGAGGCCTTCTCAACACGATCCAGCGGCGATTCCTCGATAGTCTTCGTAATGGCATCCGTCAGCAGGGCCTGCACGTCGGCTTGCTCGCCTGCTTCGTCAATCAAGGCGCGCAGGCTCTTCTCAACGACGCCCAAGTTCTTCCGCAAATGCTTAATTCGTTGGCCCTGGTCTTCGACCTTCTTAACGGTGGTGTCAAAGATCTCGCTGACAGTATGGACCAGTCCCGGAATGGCGACATCGGGACAGACCACGTAACAGTTACCGCACCCAGTGCAGTTTGGCGCAATCCATTCCGGATGATCCATGCGGATTTGCGTCATGTCACGGAAAAGGCCCGTGGCCGCGGGAATGAGGCTCATACCGACGAAGGGGTCGGCGAGGTTCTCATCGCCCTGGCCGCTTAAATAGAACCCCCCGGTCTGTTCCCAGAAGCGGTGAATGTCGCCTGTGGGTGCGTCGCCGGCCGGGATATTCTTGATGAGGACCGGCAGTCCAGGATCTTTGCGTAGGCTTTGGGCGGTGTCCGCGCTCACCACCTTCTCTTCAATCTCCTTGAATTCGTCAAAGCCCCTCCGGACCACACGAAGGTTGTCCTCGACCGTCCGCTTACCCTTAGCGCCAAACTTGGCCTCCAGTTGCACCTCGATGGCTTCGAAAAGAGTCTCCTCGGTGAGCTGGGCCGCCTCCATGACCGGGGACGCCGCGAAAAAAGCGCCCTGGAACGCGATGCCTTGCATGCGAAACTGCAGTTCGGGGTCTGAAGCCTCTTCCCGGGCGATCTTGAAGGCATCGAGATAAAACACGCGAATCTCGTTATCGATGATCGTTTGTTGGAACCGCGCAGGAATGCTCGCCCAGACGTCCTCTGGCTTCTCGTGGTCGCTTTGAATGACAAAGACGCCGCCTTTCTTCAGGCCGGCCAGCGGATTTGAGTGACTGAACACGTTGGGGTCGGGCGACAACACGACATCCACGTGAAAGTATTGGCAGTTGATCCGGATAGGCTCTGGGGCTGCTGAAAGATAGTACGTGGTGGGCTGACCCTTCTTCTCTGAGCCATATCGAGGATTGGCCTTGACATGGAAATCAAGCAGGTCGAAGAGCGTCATGGCAAGATTCTTGCCCGTGGTGATGGCGCCCCACCCGCCCACGGAATGCATCCGCACGGTAATGCTCTTCTCCGGCATAAGGTTTGGATTTTCGCTGCCGCGAACCGCCAATTCCTTAATCCGCGGATAACCGTCCTGAATCTGCTGTTGATACACATCCTGCTTCGGTGTGTAGGGCTTGTCGTGAATGAAATCGATGGAGAGGTAGTAGAACTTCTTCTTTGGCCCGTCCTCGAGCATATTCTCAAGGGCCCCGATGATCGCCTCGGGTTGAAGGTCGCGGCTGCCTAAGCCAAAGCAGCCCGAAAAAATGGGCGGGGCCTCCTTCACCGTTGCGTACGTCGCGTATTCGGGATACGGCGCCTGACCCTTAGGAGCGGCGCCATTTTCGAGGCATTTGCTTATCGTGGCACGCACTTCGCGCACAAGCGGAAGGTCCTCGGCCAGGGGCTGGTCCGTCCGTTCAAGCACAGCCACGCCCTTGCGTCCCTTGAGTATTTGGCCGACCAAGTCGCCCGGGAATGGCCTGAACATCACCATGTTCACCACGCCGACCTTGATGCCGCGCGTCTCCCGCAGGTAGTCCGCGACGGCCTCTGCCGTGCACACGACGCTCCCCTGACCCATGATGAGATAGTCCGCGTCTTCGACCCGGTACGTGAGAACGCGGCGATAGAGGCGGCCCGTCAGCTCGTAATACTCTTCCATGCACTGCTCAGCGATATCCTTGACGTGCTCGAAGAAGAAGGGCCTCTGCGCCGCGACGCTCTGCATGTAGGCGTCCTGGTTCTGGACGCTGCCGAAGGTAACCGGATTGTCCACGTCCCAGAGTTCGGGAATGCGGCGGCGCTTCTCGCCGAATATGAGCCGCTGGGCAGGAGTGGGGGTATCGATAATGTCGCTGGGATGGCCGAGGTATTCTTCAATGAGTTCCCGCTCGGGCAGAAGCAACGATTCGATGAGATGGGTTGTCAGGAAGCCGTCCTGTGCAACAATGCCGGGATTGAGCGAAAGCTCGGCAATCTTGTGCGCAATGATATTGAGATCGCAGACGTCCTGTGCGCCCTTGCCAAAAACCTGGAAAAAGCCCGTGTCGTCCACGGCGTGGTAATCGTCGTGGCCCGCATGCACGTTTAGGCTCGCCTTGGTGATGGCGCGGCATCCCATGTTCAAGACATAGGTGAGGCGCTTACCCGCGGCGGCGTAAAGGGACTCGTGCATGTAGGCGATGCCCTGGCCCGAGGAGAAGTTCGTCGCCCGAAGTCCGGTCATAGACATGCCGGCCGTGACCGCGGCGGCCGCGTGTTCGCCTTCAGGTTCGATGAAAATCAGGGGCTGTCCAGACACATTGACGTGCCCGTTGGCCGTTTCTTCCGCCCAGTATTCGCCCATCTGGGTCGACGGGGTGATCGGATAGGCCCCCGCCCCATCGGTCGACTCTCTCTCGCACATGACCACGGCGGTATTGCCGTCCATCGCCTGGCGAGTACCAGGATATTTTGGGGATTCACTTCGGTGTTTCATGGGTAGCTTTCCGTATTGCGGCTTACAGCAAAATCAATGGTGCCCTTATGCATTATCGCATAATTCCCGTAGAGGTCTCCAGGATGGGGAGCGGAGATACTCGCGTGACCCTTTTCGCCTCCGGTCCCTTGACGATTGCACCCCCCCTCTCGAGCCAGACGATCGCCCCCGTGGGGCACCGCAGGATGGGCTCCTTGGTGGCAAGGTCATTCCTCGAATAGTCGATCACCGCGAGATTGTTTTCCATGGTTATGAGTCCCTCGGGAGCGTCGACGGCACATCGGCCGCATGCGTTGCACGCCACTTCGCATTCGGCCTCGGCTTCATCGCCCATTTCGAGGTTCTTGCACGCCACCCAGAGACGGTGGCTGATGGGATGCAGTGAGAACAACTGTTTCGGACAAACTTCGACGCAGGCCTTGCAGGCAGTACACTTCTCCTCATCGACGACTGGAAGCCCATAGCGGTCCATGACGATGGCATCGGAGTCGCATACGTCCATGCAGTCCTCAAGGCCTAGGCATCCCCAGGCGCACCCCTTCCCTCCGCCCGATACGAGCGCTGCCGCCCTGCAGGTCTCCAGGCCTTCGTAGCGCGCCCGAGTCCACGCGACCTGTGTTCCGCCGGCACACGCAAGCCGGGCTACGCGTTTCTCTTCCATGCCCGCGTCAACGCCGAGGTAGATTGCGATGGCCTTCAGCACTTCAGACGGGCTAACCGTGCATTTCCCAGGGGCAATATCGCCCGCTACCGCCGCTTCTGCGAAAGCGCGGCATCCAGGTGTGCCGCACGCGCCGCAGTTCGTGTTCGGAAGCATTTCTTCCACTTCGTCGATGCGGGGGTCTTCGTACACATAGAGCATTCGGTTTGCCACGGCCAGCCCCACAGAAAGACACATTCCAAGAAAAGCCATCAGCAGCCCTGCAGTGATGAATTCGACCATTTTCGTTCCATTCCCCCCTCGAATTGAATCCTTTAACTTCTAATTCTTGAGAGTACCGAGTTCTTAGCCGGCCTCTCGCGTGTTTTTTTGCGATTTTCGTAGCTTATGCCCATTTTGGGGTGCTTCGGAGCAACCGATAACCGCGCGAAAACCAGCCAACTTAGTTAAGAACACATTTTTCTCTCGTTCCCACGCTCCTCCGTGGGAATGCATATCAGGCGCGATTGCCAGTAGAGAGCCCCTCGGCATTCCCAGGCGGGAGCGTGGGAACGAGTTCGAAGAACTCGGTACTCTCAAGTTCTAATTAATTTGCGGAGTATACGCTAAAATTGCTACTTGCAAATACCATGCCGGAATTGCATTTCTCGGCGCGAGTAGATTAAAATAACCGACCATTCGGGCCTGAAGGCTTGTTCGCGCGTGGCCAGGCTACCACTCGGCTCGCCTTTCAAGCGCTTCGGAGACGAAAGTTAGGCCTGTGCATTATCCCCAAGGATAGACAAGAACTTGTCTGATGAATCTGGGCGATTGGCCATGGCTTACCCCCATCGAGGAACCTGCTTAACAGAAGTGTTCACCCGCATGGCAAAGAACATGTACTAAACGCGCCGAACGAAGGCGGCATCTCGTTGACCGCTGGGCGACTCAGGGCGCTCGCAGGGCTTTATTTTAGGCGTGATTAAATGTTAACATGTCAACAAGTCGGTGCATACGGTGGGATGCATCTGACGTGGCACGCTTTGTGCTCCTATAATATTCTTGAAGTGTTGTTGACCCGCAGCGGACACCCGGCAGAGCGCGTGCAAGTGGTCCTGCAGCAGGTATGTAGTAAGGAGAGCCTGGTTTGACTTCGTCAGAGATTCGGCATCGGGAACCGCTGGATATCGCGACGGCCCGCGTGCCTCGCGGGCAAGTCTATATCATTCCGGAGCGCTGCAAGGGCTGCGATTTCTGTATCGTGTTTTGCCCGGTGGACATCCTGGTCTTTTCCACGGATATCAACGCGAAAGGCTACCATTTTCCTATCGTCGCCCATGGCAAAGAAGACGCCTGCACCCATTGCGGGTTCTGCGACCTCCTCTGCCCCGAGCTGGCAATCTACACCGAAGATCTAAACGCGCTGGAACAGGAGGCGGAAGGTGACACCGACTAGTGCCGCTCCCAAAGTCGAAGGCGAGGACCTCGCAGCCAGGGTGCAAACGGGGACGCATTTTATGTTGGGAGACCACGCCTGCGCCGAGGGGGCCCTTGCGGCGGGGCTGGACTTCTTCGCCGGATATCCTATAACGCCCTCCACGGAAATATGCGAGCGCCTGGCTCACCGCCTTCCCGAGGTGGGGGGCAAGTTCGTCCAGATGGAGGACGAACTTGCCAGCATGGCTGCGATCATCGGGGCCTCTGTGGCCGGCGCCCGCAGTCTGACAGCAACCTCCGGGCCGGGCTTCAGTCTTATGATGGAGAACGTGGGGCTCGCGGCGATAATGGAGGCCCCCTGCGTCATCGTGGACGTGATGCGGGCCTCACCGTCCACGGGGCTGCCCACTGCGGTGGGCCAGGCGGACGTGTTGCAGGCGCGCTGGGGTTCTCACGGGGATTACGGCATCGTTGCCTACGCACCCTCCTCCCCGCAGGAGTGCTTTGACCTGGCCATACAGGCGCTCAATACGGCGGATCAGTACCGGATCCCAACTTTCATTATGATGGACGAGATCATCGGTCACATGACGGAGCGCGTGGTTATTCCGCCGGCCGAAGATATTCCCTTCGTTCCGCGCAAGACCCCATCGGAGCCCCCAGGTGAAGGGACCTTCCTACCTTTTAAGCCTGACGAGGATCTAGTCCCGCCTATGGCTCACGCGGGCCAGGGGTATCGCGTGCATTTCACCGGATTGACACACGACGAACAAGGATATCCGCGCTTGACGGCCGCTGCCCATGAGAAACTCGTCAACCGGCTTGTCGACAAGGTCCGGCTGAACGCGGAAAAGATCGTCATGTACGAGGAGTATCTGCTGGATGACGCCGAAACGATTGTCATCAGTTTTGGATGTACTGCGCGCTCGGCACGCCATGCCGTAACCTTGGCGCGCCAAGAAGGGATCAAGGCGGGGCTGCTGCGCTTGATTACCCTCTGGCCCTTTCCAGAGACACGGATCAGGGCCTTGCTGGATACAGGCCGGGTCAAAGAATTTGTTGTGCCGGAAATCAATTTGGGGCAAGTTCGGCGCGAGGTGGAGCGACTTACGCAATTACCGGTAAAACGGGTCAACAATCCGGGAGGCGCCATGATAACTCCGGACTTGATAATCGAGGTGATGGAACGATGACACAAACTGTCCTGACAGGAGAAAAGAAAACTGATACGCACCCGGTGGACGCACTGTTGCGTGCCGACCGTTTGCCGCACATCCTATGTCCCGGATGCGGAATCGGGACCGCTATGCATTGCATTGTCCACGCAATGGCGGAATCGGGCATCGACCGTGACAAACACGTGTGCGTATCGGGCATCGGGTGCAGTGGGCGCGTGGCGGGCTATATAGACGTCGATTCCTACCACACGACTCACGGGCGGGCCATCCCCTTTGCAGTGGGAATCGCCGTTCAGAATCCCGAACTGGCCGTGACCGTCGTCAGCGGCGACGGCGACCTGACAGCCATCGGTGGGAACCATCTGATCCACGCCGCGCGGCGAAACATCGATTTGAATGTCATCTGCATCAATAATTTCAACTATGGTATGACAGGGGGCCAGGCCGGGCCTACGACGCCGCTGAACGCGCAGTCCAGCACGACGCCGTACGGCTGTTGGGACCGCCCATTCAATCTTCCCCATTTGGCTCATGCGGTTGGAGCGCCCTTCGTGGCGCGCTGGACTGTGCTGCACGTGCGGCAATTGAAAGATGCCATTTTGCGTGCCATGCAAAAACCAGGCTTTTGTTTTATCGAAGTCATCTCCCCCTGTCCCACAAACTATGGCAAATTCAACAATATTGGAAGTGGTCTCGAGGAGATGGAGAGCTACCGCAGGCGCTGTGTCGTAGACCACGACGCGAATCTCGCAGACATCGAGATCGATCTGGGCCAGGAAGATAGCCCCATTGTAGTGGGGAATTTCATTGACGTGGACCGCGAACCCTTCAGGCCGATACTGGCAGGACCTGTTCGCGAGGAGAAGCCCCACGCGGCGTGGGCGGGACTGAGAAAGACCCAATTCGTAGAGGACAAGAATGGCCCCGAGTGAGACGGTCGCTACCAGCGAACACCAGATTCGGATAGGCGGATTCGGCGGTCAGGGCATCGTGCTCGCCGGAATGCTCCTGGGCAAAGCGGCAAGCCTATACGACGGCAAAGAAGCCGTCTTTACGCAATCGTACGGACCCGAGGCCCGGGGGGGTGCGTCCAATGTGGACGTGGTCATCTCAGATTCAACGATCGGCTATCCCCTGGTCACCAAACCCGACGTCCTCGTCGTGCTGTTTCAGGAGGCCTATACCCGCTTTCGTCCATCCCTTAAGGAAGGCGGCACACTCATCATCGAGGAGGACCTCGTCCACGTAGAAGAAGATGGCTTTAAATACTGGCCAATCCCTGCCACGCGTATGGCCGAGGAAGTGGGTCGGCGCATCGTCACAAATGTCGTTGTTCTGGGCTACCTCGTCGGGAAAACCGGCGTAGTCAGCAGGGAAGCCGCGGAGCAAGCCATCGAGACCACGGTCAAAGAAAAGACGATCAAACTAAACCTAAGCGCCTTTGCAGCCGGCTTCGAACGCGCGGAACAGGACGACCTGGCATGATCGAGCGCGTGATGGTCATAGGTGCTGGCATCGGAGGCATCACGGCGGCCCTGGCCGCGGCCAAGGCCGGCACTGAGGTCGTCCTCGTTGAAAAAGGTCCCATCCTGGGCGGAAAGCTCGCCTCGAGACTCGGTGAGGGCGAAGACGCGGCCGACCTTTCAAATGGCGTCGACCTCCCCCGCGCGCGCGAAGTGATGGAACACGACAACATCGAGGTCTTGCCGCTGGCCGAAGTGCTCAAACTCACCGGGGAAGCGGGCCATTTCACAGCGACCATCGGGCAGCGAGCCCGCTACGTGACGGACGCATGCACGCAGTGCAACAGGTGCCGATTGGTCTGCCCAGTCGTGCTGCCAAACGAGCACGAAGCGGGGCTGACTTTCCGCAAGGCCATCTACTTGCCTCTGCGCAACGGCGTGCCTGATGCCTATGTTATTGACATTGACCATTGCCTGAATGAGCTTCCCAACTATCTGCCGTGCCATCGCTGCGTCGAAGTGTGCGAACCGGACTGTATTGATTTCGGTATGGAGCCACAGCACACCCTCGATCGAGAGGTGGGGGCCGTGGTTGTGGCGGTCGGTTACGACGTGGCCGACCCCGAGCAGCTCCGCAAATACGGCTATGGAACTCACCCAGACATCCTGACTTCCCGGGAACTCGAATGCCTTCTAGCGCCTACGGGACCCACAGGCGGCTACATCGAGAAACCCTCAAACGAGGAATATCCTGAAAGTCTACTGCTCCACATCACCGATACGACCACGCTTTCCTGGGTCTACTCGATCAATCAGATTTCCCGGCTGCTCAAACAGGATGTGTCAGACGTCACCGTCCTATACGACGCAAACGGAGACGATCAGGAACGCATAGACAAACTCAGGCTGCAGGCCGTTGATATGGGCGCGAAATTCGTGCGTGGCGCCATCCATAAGGTTCAGGGCGATGCCCACAACTCGCTGCATATCCAATATACCGACAAGGACAAGGATCACAAGGTCACGGCAGAGTTCGATCTCATGGTATTGGCTTCAGCGGTCGAGCCCCCAGAGGGATTGTCAGAATTATCGGAGCGCCTCGAGATCGACCTCCGCGAAGACGGCTTCGTTTACGTTGCTCAAGACCTGCAAGGCTTCATCGCCACTTCCCGTCCAGGCATCTGCGTGGTGGGATGTGCGGGCGGGCCGATGGACGTTCCCGAAACCTTTGCCCAGGGCATGGCCGTCACAGAAAGCTCCATCCATGTCCAAGACCAGCCCGCTGCCGCAAACGCAATACAAGCTGAGGGTCCTCAGCGGCGCGATGGTATCGTGCTGGGCGATAGAAAGCTAGCAGAAGCTGAACTCCATGAACGGCTCGAGAAGTTTGTCTGGTCCCTGATTGACTTAGGGCAAAGGAACGCCAACTGAGCGCTTCTCAGTCGACGCCGGGTACTGAGCGAATCCGAACAAACACAATCGAAAAGTGTGCCGCTTTTCTTGCGTTCTGAGCGTGAAAAGCCTTGATTTCATTGGCGTCTTAGGCCGTGAACGCTTAGCCTAAAAGAAACCCTTCAGGAACGCGCCTATACTTCGCCGATTTGGCACGGCCATCGCTAACCGGATAGCTCACCGGAATGAATCACCCCACCGTGTCATTGCGAGTT
>JASJYE010000260.1 GCA_030123645.1 Candidatus Hydrogenedentota bacterium
AGTCAATTTCAGTTCC
The DNA here is from genome assembly GCA_030123645.1 of Candidatus Hydrogenedentota bacterium. GTDB lineage: Bacteria > Hydrogenedentota > Hydrogenedentia > Hydrogenedentales > JASJYE01. Next base: position 17 of record JASJYE010000260.1, read on the forward strand.
TGAACGACGCGATAGGATTTTAGCAGAAATGGGACTCAGCGCTCATGAAATGCGCGAGATCTTCGACCAGACGGTAGTCGTCCGTCAACCGCGCTTCGGTATCGTCAGTGGCTACCACGAGCTTCCATACGTGTGCCTCAGCGAATCTATCGAGTCCGGCTATACCACGACCCAAGTGAGCGGGCGCGTGCAGGTGTCGCCGCGTTTCCTTATCCGGCCGCCGCACTTCGAGCCCAGCTACGAGGAGATCTTCGGCGAGGAAAACGTAGACAAGGCCCTGGTCGGACGTATGTTCGGAGTTCTCGGCTTTCAAGGCAGGCCCGTCGAGTGCAAGTCCGAATACCTCGAACTCAAGCACCTCGACGCGCCCCTTGAGCGTGTTCTCAGCGAGACACTCGACCACCTCGAACGCCACGAGGACATCACGACGGGCGTTATCATATCGCCCAACGCGCAGTATTACCTCGTGTCCATCGAGCGCTTCATCTCATCGGTCTTGGAAGACGAGTTTCAGACCTAGGAGGCCCGGAAATGAAAAGCGCCTACGAAATCGCCATGGAAAAACTGAACGCCACATCCGGACCCGTAAAGACCTTGTCGGACGAGCAAAAAGAGCGGGTCGCCGGGATCGACAAGAGTTACGACGCCAAAATCGCGGAAACAAAGTTGACTTTTGACGATAAGCTCGCGGCAGCGCCACCCGAGGAGCAGCCCGATACTCAGCAACAGTTGGCCTCCGAGCTCGCGCGACTGGAGGAGAAGCGCGAGAAAGAAAAAGAAGACGTCTGGAACGAGGCGGACGCTTAACGCCATGCCCCTTGCATCCGTTTTCCGTTTCGCGCCCTCCCTACACCGACACGCATCCCCTAACCTTTAAGCGAGGCAGCGTTGTCTGACGCCGAGCCGCAGAAGCCCCACGAGCCGGGCGCGCCCTCCGCCTACATGCCCGCCCTCCGCCGCTGGGTCCCTCTCATCGCGGTGCTGTGTGGCCTATTCCTGCTCTACCTCCTCGACGGCGCGCTTAAAGACTCCGACGTGGCAGGTTTCGCGCCCAACGGCGCGACGCTTGTCGTGGCGTCGGATGACCTCGGCCGCGCATGGCGCGAGCTTGAATCGACCGCGGCGCACCAGCGCGTGATGGACGAAGCGCCCCTGTTTCTCTATAACGCCGTCTTGGAAGCGCGTAAAGCCTCTGGGATAAGGTGGACCCCGGAGCGATGGGGCAGATGGTTCGGCAAAAGATTTGTCCTCGGGCGCTTGGAAGGGCGGCCCGGGCTGTGTATGCGGCCCGGCATACTCGCACGAGCCGCGACGGCACTCGCGCGAATAGCCGCCAACCGAGCTCCGCAGGAAGGCGTTTACCTGATCGCCGGCCTCGCCTATGGTTGGCGAGACGGCTTCCTTATCGTCTCGCCGTCGCCCGAATATATAAGCGCGGCCCTGGCCGACGCCGCCGAGACCATCGAACTCTCGGGTCGCTTGGATAGTGTGTTTATCGATTGGCGTGGAGATCCGGCTTGCCAGTTGACCGTGCAGTCGACACCGGTTTTGTCGATCGATGGTTGGGTCGACTTCGATTTGCCCGGACGCGACGCGCCCCTCACCCTCGCGGGGACCTGGCCTGAGGAGCCGCTGCTGGAAGTGACGGGTTCTTCGGCTGAGGAATTGATCGAGCTCGTGGCGGATCTCCTCCCGGACTTCCCGGGCATGGAACTCGTGCACAGGGCATTTCAGGAACTCGAAGTCGAACTGCCCCGCGACTGGGCTTTCGGCACAAACGAGTTTTCTCTAGCCGTGATGTCCGTCGACACTTCCGAGTTTCTCGCCGTGCCTGAGTTCGCTATGGCCCTGCGCGGCGAAAGCGACTTGCTCCGCCTCAAGCCTCCGCGCGACTCTATTCGCCATGAATGGGCCGGCCGGTCCGGCTGGTTTCGGCCGTGGCTCGGCGAGAAAATGTCCGTCTGCGTCGCCGGCGATGAAGACCTGCGCCTTTTTACGAGCCGGGAACGGACCATGGCACGCTATATCGGCCGGCTCGAAGAAGGCCGCGCGACGGATTCGGATCTTTTCGTGTCATTCGACCTGGGCCACTTCTCCTCCGTCGCAAAGGAATTGATCCGGCGGGCGGCTGAGCATGAATTGATCCCCCACCGAAACGTTGCGGACACGGAAGCGCACATCATTCCGGCCCTTGACGCCACGGAGCACCTGGGCATACTGCGCCTCGAAGCAAAAGCGGGCGGCGGCGGCATGTATGTGCACGCCTTTCTCGAGTCCGCTCAGCCCCCCTCCAATACCACCGGGAGCGGCACATGAGGCCGGGCCCACTCACCTTGTTGGCTGCCCTCTGCCTAAGCGCGCCCACGGGGGCCGACGAAATCAGCCGCCTGGAAGAAATCTACGGGCCGGGGGATCTCGCAATGGTCTCCGGACTCGGCCGCTTGACTGTCGGCGTCAACGGCCGCGGCCGAATCTCGCTTTGCAAATGGCCCACGCCGGGCTACAACGACCAGCTGACCTACCGCACGCGCACCCGGGACGCGCCTGCACTAGGGGTCGAGCCGGGACATGGGATCCTCTGGGGGATTCGTCTCGACGGGGAACTCGTGTGGATGAACGACCCGCGGTGGGAAGTTTATCAGCACTACGACGCGCCATCGAACTCGATCATGGTAACGGAGGCGCGATGGCCGAATTCCTCGATCGCTGTAACACAACGCGTTTCCGTCCTGCCTTTGCGCGATGTACTGGTGACAGAATTGGCGGTCAGTGGCCTGGCCCTTCTCCCCCAGATATATTGGTACGCCAATTTCACGCCCTGCACAAGACATATTCCGGAAATTCCGGTCGCCGATTCGCTCCTAGACGCTCTCAATGATTTCGCAGCGTTTTCCGACCCTGATGAAGGGCTCGTCGTGCACTTTCGTCCCGAAAAACCAAGCAAAGAAGACTGGGAGCGTGCGAAAAGACTGACCCAGGACGCCGCGACTCCCGGCCAATGGCGGACGTTTAAAGACGGCACCTGGATAGGCTACCGGGGCAGCCAAGGCTTACGAAAGGTGCACTGCGGCAGCGGCGTCGTCACGCCCTCGCAGGCCGTCGGCCTTCTCCCGGATACCACGGGCCGACCCTCCTCCGCCAGCGGACAGACCTATTCCGTTGTGGAAATCGTGCCGAAGAGGGAAAGTGACCGCTATATCGCCAGCGTTGTAGTCGGATTCGGGAAGAACTACCAGCAGCTAAAGGATCTCCTCGACGACGTAGCAGAAACCGACGCGGGCGAATCGTTTCACGAAATAGCCCAATTCCACAGGCGCATCATCGACTCGACGGTGTATCCCGACGCGCTGGGCCAGAGGGCTTTGGAATATTCGTGGCGCGCACAGTTAACCCTTCTCGCGGCCAGAGATGTGAACACCGGCTCCTTCGTCCGCAGCCCCGCCATACAGCCGCCCCTCGCCCGCGACTGGCCAAAGCACGGTGCGTGGATCGTCCACGCCATGGACCTGGCCGGGGACTTGGATATTGCCGAGATGCAGCTCAAGTTTTATCTGAACAACATCCGGACCGAGTACGCCCGCGGAAAACCGATCGGATCGCTGCCCGCCTCAACGTACACAGATGGCATGGAGGCGTCCCCGCACTTCATCGTCGACGATGAGGCTGTCGCATGGCTACTCTGGGCCTTAAAGGAGCACAGCGCCTTCTTGCCCGATGCCCGTCGAGACGAATTCCTCGAATCGATCTGGGAACAAGTGGTCCTGTGTGCAGACTTCCTTGCAGCCTGGAAGGACAGCCGGCGCGGAGCACCGCTCTGGGCCGACGACCCCATCACATTTCGCGATCCCACGACACGCGAGCGCCTCTTCGCCGCCAAGCTCGGACTCGACAGCGCAATCAGCATCGCGGACGAAATCGGACGCGCGCCCGCGAAATTATGGACAGACCGGCAACGGCAAGTGGACAATCTTGTGCGCGGGATCGTGCTCGACCAGACAAATCAATGGCCCGTCGGAGGATCGCTCCCGATGTTTCTGGACCAGCTTGCAGAAATGGACGAGCAAGTACTCGATCAAGCCGTCACTCGTCGCTTGCAGGCCTTGGACGATCTTAGCGGCTACGACGCCGCATGGTCGTTCGCACAAGCAGCAATGCTATGGCGCGGTCAGAAGGACAAGCTCGAAGATCTCAAGCCATCCGCAGAAAGGGCCCTGGAGAATTCCCTGACGGCCCTCACCGGAGATGAGGCCATGGGGCTCCGAGAGCCGCTGTTTCCCGACGCCCTCGCAGCAGCCCTGTGCATCGTCGCGATACGCACAATTTATGGCTTCGACGACTAGCAACTTGGAACTTTGCTGACCAGTGGTCACTAAATCCAAGTTAATCCACCGGCTGTGCCGGTGAGAATTCATAAGGTTCTACCG
>JASJYE010000020.1 GCA_030123645.1 Candidatus Hydrogenedentota bacterium
AGCCTAGGGCAACGCCCTAGGTACGCACCCGCCCCCACCCCAGCCCTGAAGGGGCGCAACAATCCTCCGCAAAAAATTACGAACACCCCGAAACCCCGCGCCATCGCAGACAAAAGAAAAAATCGACATACATCGTGAACTTCACGCCCTATGCGGCTAAAATCAATCCCGCCGAAGAATTACTTGGCACCCCGGCACCTTAATACTTAGAAAAAGCAATGAAGGGAAAGCTGACGTGTTTAACTTTAACGCGCTACTCGAAGAAGCCGGCCTCAACCCCGACCAGGTACAGCTCGTAAGGCACAGGGATACGGGCAGGAAGCTTATTGAGACACCCTACGATCTGTGGGTCGCCAGCGACGGTCGATTCCAGACGTACCACTCATTTCAGAGTAAAAAGCGATTCAAAATCGGCGGATTCACTGCAACCTTCGTCGTGTCCCCGGCAGGAGACACGCTCTTCGCGGGTATGTACAAAGCCGAAACCGTTAAGCGTGCCCCAAAAGGAACGACCTGCCCCTGCACTGGAATCAAAGCAGAAAGCGGGACCTACTTCCTATACAGAATGACCAAAGTATGCGCGTTCGAGAAGTACGAAGGTCTCCTCACCGTAGACTGGGGTCGCGGATTCAGAAACTGGATACAGCGAGCGAAGAACCAAAACAAGAGAATCCTAGAACTCCGAAGAGTGTTCCAGGAACCTGACTTCCCGGGCTTCTCCTCCTTCAGCACCGAACTGGGCCGTCTCGCCGGGTTACCACATTCATGGAAGGCAGTGCTCAGTAGCGTGCGCGGGGTATACCTCTTAGTCTGCGTAGAAACGGGCAAGCAATATGTGGGCTCAGCAGTCGGGACAGACGGATTCTTGGGTCGCTGGCAAGACTACGCAGCAAACGGACACGGTGGAAATGTAGAACTCAAGAAGCACAAGACTTCCGGCTACCGTGCCTCCGTACTTGAAGTCGCCAGCCCGACAGCAACACATGAAGAGATCATCGCCACCGAAAACTTTTGGAAACAAAAGCTGTTGACCCAAGAGTTTGGCCTGAACAAAAACTAGTACATCAATCCTGTTCATCCTGTAAATCCTGTCTAAAAAAATCTCTTCCTTGGCGCTCCTGGCGTCTTGGCGGTTCAAACAAAAAAAGAGAGACCCGCCATATCGACGGGCCTCCATACGAATCCAATTATGCTTGCGGTGTCGTTCTATTCAACGCCCACGATCTCCTCGCCGGGCAGATCCATCGGCGCGTAGTAGGGCTTATCGCCAAGGGTCTGGACCTTTTTCAGCCAATTCGCCCCGGCTTCGCTCGGCGTAAAGGACCAGTCCTGACGGTGGAAGTTCCAACTGTCGGGGTTTAGTTTCTGCGCGGCTTCCCAATACTGCTTCGCACGCGCTTCGCCTCAGCCATTGGACTTTCCGCTGTTTTGTGCCATCACCCAAAGAATCCCTTTATTCAAAGGCTTAAAACTGTACTTCCAGCACTAAGGACGACTTTTCCATGGGCCTAATCCGGGGAAAAATAGGAATTTTCGACCCAAAAGAGGTGTTTCAGTTGCTGGCAGTACTGAATCTAGCGTAAAGCATACTCGCGTTATCCACTTGGGAGGAAGTCGATGATGAAGAGGCAAAGTACAAGCATTTCGGCGATGTGTTGTGGGGCGGCCATCGCGTTCATGGCGTGTGTGGGGGCGGCAGCCGCGCCGGGTGGCGGGTCCGTCACCTTCACCAAGGATATTCTTCCGATCCTGCAAGAGAATTGCATGGTATGCCACCGTCCGGGCGGGGCGAACCTCGGCGGGATGATTGCGCCGATGTCGTTCACGACCTATGCGCAAACCCGCCCCTGGGCGAAGGCGATTGCACGTGCGGTGTCCACCCGGCGGATGCCCCCCTGGGCCGCTTCAGAGATACACGCCGGCGTCTTTATGGGTGAGCGCGTCCTCACCGAGGGCGAAATCGCGTCCATCGTTTCGTGGGTCGAAGGCGGCGCGCGCCGTGGCAACCCGAGCGACGCGCCACCCCCGCTGGACTTCCCGGACACCGGCGGCTGGACGATCGGCGAGCCGGATATCGTCATCACGATGCCGGAGCCCTTTTTCGTTCCGGACGATTTGCTCGACGACACCAAGTATTTCCCCATGGTGTTGTCGGAAGAGCTGATGCCGGAAGACCGTTGGATTAAGGCCTCCGAATTTCGCCCGGGCAGCGTAGCGGTCCATCACATCATTCTGAGTCCCGTCGGCGGGATCGCTCCGGGAAACGCGCCGTCCGTCTATCGCGACGGCTACAGCGCGAAACTCCGCAAAGGCCAGAAGGTCATTTGGAACATGCACTACCATAAAGAGAGTGGGCCCGGCACGGGCGTGTGGGACCAGTCATCCGTCGGCGTGAAGTTTTATCCGAAGGGATACACGCCCGAGCACGTGCTCACCGTCGTCCCGCTCGGCCCCATGGACTTCGCCATTCCGGCCGGCGACCCCAACTACTCGGCGGAGGCGTGGCATACCTTTCCGAAGGACGCGCTGATCAACTCGATGATGCCGCACATGCACTACCGCGGCAAGGAAGTGAAATACGAGCTGTTCTATCCCGACGGCACACAGGAGTTGATGCTCAGTGTCCCGCGGTATAATTTCAACTGGCAGACCTCATACCGTTTCATTGAGCCCAAGGCCGTGCCCGCGGGGACGAGACTCAGACTGACGGGCTGGTGGGACAATTCCGCCGACAACCCCTACAACCCCGATCCGTCCGTCACCGTCACCTGGGGCGAGGCGACGCATGAAGAAATGCTCTTCGGCTGGCTTTCCTATACCAACGTCGACGAAGACGCCACCGCCAACTCCGGAATCCGGAGGCGGCGAAGTGAAAGTGAAAGTGAAAGCGACGAGTAACTGATTCGTAGTCTTTTGGCGGGGCGGGCATTTTGCCCGCCCCTTTCTATTTTCAGGATGACTCCGCGCGCGAGCCGCCCGCACCGCCGCGAGTATCTTCGATAGGGTGGGATGCTCTTTGCCACACGCTTTTTCCCATGCTCAGCAATGCACCGTTCTCCTCGAGCCGAATCGCGTGGCGGAAAACCAGCTGTGCCGGTTCCTGCGAAGGTTCCTCAAGGCTCGACGCGACGAGCCCGTCGCCGAGCTTGGATTCTTTCTTATAGGTGATTTCAATATCGCTAGGAAGATACTCGTTGAGCACGTCCTCGGGGACGGCCTCTAAACACCAGTCGATGTAGGAGGCGCTGTTGGCGTGTTGGTTGCTATCCAGTTCGCTCGAGCGCACGTGGAAGCGCTTCTCGTACTCACCCGATTCAATCGGCATCATCCGAGCGAAGGGATCGTCGATGCCGCGTCCGTCATGCTCACCGTAGCGCTCAGCCATCATCCCGGGCAGCTTGATGATCTTGCGCTTCCGAAGATCGAAAATGAGCCAACGGCCTGTCGCCTGAGCTATGGACACGCCGGACTCGTCCGTCACGTTCCACTCGCGAATCGCGAATAGCCCGCTGAGCATTGAGCACCACGTCTCCACATGGATCGTTTCCCGGCGGCGCGCATAGCGATCGATCTGGATATGCAGGCGGTTCATCATCCAGGCGTAACCCATACCCGCCAAGCCTTCGCCATCAGGCACGCCAACTGCGTCGCCATGCCCGATGGCGCCTTCCTGCAAATAATTGAACAATGCGATGGGGGTCAGGCGCGAATGCCGGTCGACCTCGCAGAAGCGCACTTCAAAGGACTGCCGGTACTTCATGGCGAGAGAGTAGCACAGCAGAAGGGTTTGGGCGCGACCCGTCCCAGCGAGGCCGTTTGCAGCCGATCTCCACTGAAATCAGGCTGTGTGCAAGACCCTGGGCATGGACCTAAGTAGTTTGTCTTCATGGATCTACGACTTGGAACAGGTAGCGTTTTCCTAAGACCGCGTGATGAGCGCCTACAGAGCCGGTTTGCCCTGAGTCCCGATTGGCGTTAATATTACTAAGAGACCTGGAGATCCGTGTCCGATGGCGCTTGGACGGGTCCGGCGCTGCGGCACGCGACTATGGAGAAATCGGATGACCGCAAAAAGAATCATAGTTTTGTGTGCCGCTATTGTCGTTTTATGCATCGCGTTAGGATCGCTGCCCGATGACGTCTACGCTCAGAGAGACAGCGCTTTCGCGGAGGACGGCGACAAAGGTCTCATCCAGAGAACGGGTCTTGCAACCGGCAACCCAAACGAAGGTAAAGGCGTCCCAGCGACGAAAGTGCAGATGGCCCTCGGTGTCGGCTCAGTCATCATCATGATCATCGTCCTGAAATGGCTCTAGAATTGCATTAAGCTATGGGTGGTCAGACTATGGCGCGGCAGAGTTCCGCCGCGAAAGGGGGGAGTGGCTCGATGAGCGCGACGGACAATCGTGTGCTCATCGTCGATGACGAGACGGTGATTCTCGACATCCTCGAAGAGCATTTGGGGGCTAAGGGCTTCGAGTGCGCGGTCGCGAACAGCGCATCGGAAGCGCTGACGCGGTTGCGCGCGGTGGACACGGCCCTGCTTCTGACCGATATCGTCATGCCGCAGACGAGCGGCATCAAGCTCGCACAATTGGCCCGCGAGATCTCTCCGGAGATCGCTGTCATCGTCATGACCGGAAAATCGGACACGGCGAGCGCCATCAGCGCGATGCGCGCTGGCGCGGACGACTACATCCTCAAACCTTTCGATTTCGAGGAGATGTTAATTTGTATCGAACGCGCACTCGATAAACGCCGGTTGATTATCGAAAACCGCCGCTACGAACAGCATCTGGAAGAACGTGTCAAAGAGTCGACGGAGGATCTCGAGAGTACGAATCGCACGCTGCTCAGCACGCAGCGGTACCTGAACAATCTCATCGACAGCACCGCAGACGCCATTATCACAATTGACACGGAAGAAAAGCTGACTTTCGCCAACCGCGGCGCGCAGCATATACTCGGGTACAGCGCCGAGGAGCTGGTAGGAAAGTCTATCGGCGATTTCTATATCGGAGGCCTTGAGGAAGCCAAATACATTCGGCGCGTGACAGCTCTTAACCGTCCGCTCCAGAACTACGAGACCGAGTTCAAACACAAAGACGGTCTCACGGTCCCGGTCAGCATGTCGGTCTCGCTCGTGCCGGCCGAAGGAGAAGAAGAGTGTGCGATGCTGGCGATTTGCAAGGACATCACAGAGCAGAAACGTCTTGAGCGCGAGCTCAAGGAGATGACGATCCGGGACGGACTGACGGCATTGTACAATCTACGCCATTTTTACGACCGGCTCGAGGGCGAAATTGAGCGCGCCAAGCGCCAGCATCATCCCCTGTCGCTTTTGCTGCTCGATATCGACGGCTTCAAATCCTATAACGACTCGCACGGCCATTTGGAAGGCGACCGCGTGTTGCGCGAAGTCGCCAGAGTAATCACGGATTGCACGCGCGAGCACGTGGACCTTGGATTCCGGTACGGGGGCGATGAATTTACGATCATTCTTCCGGAAGCGCCCGAGGACCAGGCCCATCAGATCGCGCGGCGTATTCGGGAGACCTTCGAAGCGAAGCACTTCGATCTACTCACTATAAGTATCGGCCTGATGACCTATCAAGAGGGCCAATCGGCGCGATCGTTCATCCAATTTACCGATTCCATGATGTACGACGCGAAGCGCTCCGGGGGAAACCAGGTCCATGTGTACCGCCCCGAAGAAATGAGCGAGCAGCACTCCGTAGATCCCACCACCTGAGCGCGCCACGGAAGGTGTGCGGGCCCCGAGCGTTACTTCGCCGCGGCAAGCTCGCGCACGTCTTCGTCGAGCGGATCGATCAGCCGCGTCCTGGCCGGCTCGATTTCCTCGCGCGACGGCCATCGGCCTCGATACAACAAGTGCACGACGCGCCGCCCGTCGCTAAGGATGCCCAGAAGGCACGGCAACAACACGAGCGTAATCACCGTTGCAAACAACACGCCGCCCGCGAGCGACAGCGCCATAGGGATGACAATCTGCGCCTGCGCGTCCTTCTCCAGGATGAGGGGCATTAGGCCGCCAACCGTGCTGATCGAGGTCAGCATGATAGCGCGGAAACGCCGCACGCCGGCCTGAACAATGGCGTCAAATACTGCGCTGCCGTGCGCGATTTGGGTGTTGAAGGCCTCGATGAGGACAATCGCATCGTTTACTACAACGCCGGTAAGTGCGACCATGCCGAATACGCTGAACATCTGGAGGTCGATGCCCATGATGTAATGGCCGAGGACCGCGCCCACGAATCCGAAGGGCACGGCGACCATTATCACGAGTGGTTGGACGTAGGAGCGGAAAATTGACGCGATTATAACGAAGATGCCAATTAGCGCAACTCCGAGACGCGGGAAGAGGCCCGCAAAGGCTTCGCGGCTGGCGCGCTGCATTCCCTGGAAGGACCAACTGAAACCCGGATACGCGCGCTCGAGATCCGGGAGTATCGTTTCCCGCACGTTCGCCAGCACTTCGTCCGCGTTGACCCTGCGCGGATCGTTCTCCGCCGTCACGGAGATAATCCGCCGGCCGTCTTCACGCACGATGTCCGAATCCCCCCGCTCGAAGGAGACTTGCGCGACCGAATAGAAGGGCACCTCGAAGCCCTGCGGCGTGCGGATGCGTACTTGCTCGAGTTCGGCCAGATTATTGCGCTCCTCCTCCGTATAGCGCACCTTGACCCGAATGTCGTCGCGGCCGCGCTGTAGGCGAAGCGCTTCCTCGCCGTAAAAGCCTGCGTACACCTGCCGGGCCAAATCGTCGAGCGTGAGGCCAAGTGTTCGCGCTTCCGGCTTGAGCTTAATGCGCATTTCGTTCTTGCCGGGACGATACGTGTCCCCAATCTGATAGATGCCGTCATAGGTCTGAAGGTGAGCCTTGAGTTCTTTGGATACAGCCAGCAGTGTCTCAATATCATCGCCCTTTAGCGCGATCTCGATGGGGGCGCCGGGCGGGCCCATTTCGAGCGTGGCGAAGGTCTGCTTCACGGCGCCGGGGATAAGGCCCACCTCGTTTTCCCAGTCGAGCATCATATCCTGGACAGTCGTCAAGCGATCCAAGCCGTCGACAAGCTCTATTCGGACGTGTCCGACGTTGTTGGCACTTGAACGTGTGGACCGATCAAAGGCCTCGGCGCCGATGAGGCCCGTAACCATGTAGATGTTCTTTACAACGGGCGCGCCCTCTCGAAGCTCATAGCCCTTGCGCAGCCGCTCGAATGCCTCTCGCGTCCGGTGGACGGCGTCATCGGTTACATGCAGCGGAGTGCCGTCGGGAAATTCGATGCTTGCGATCAAATCGTTCGCGTCGGTTTCGGGAAAAATCACGAACTTGACGAAACCTCCCCCGACCAAGCCCCACGTGGCCATGAGGAGCACGCAGGCCGTGCACACCGCGACATAACGGAATTCGATGGCCTTTTTAGCGAAGGGCCTGTAGAGGCGCAATATGACGTAGTCGATGACGGCATTGATGAGCTGACGAAGCCTCTTCGGCGAGAAGCGTTTGACTTCAGGGGAATGGCTCATGTCGGGCAGGTGGTTCAGGTGGGACGGCAGGAGAAAGAGGCTCTCGATCAGGGACATCGTCAGCGACGCGATGATCGCTACGGGAAGAATCTTAACGAATTTGCCCAGCACGCCATCGACAAACATCAGCGGAATAAAAGCGATAATTGAAGTCGTGACCGCGGCGAGCACGGGCATGCCGACTTCGATGACCCCGTTTACCGCGGCGAGCATTGGGGAGTCTCCGTTCCGCCGATGGACGTAAATCGCCTCTCCAATAATGATCGCGTCGTCGACGACGATCCCGAGGACCATGATAAGGCCGAATAGCGACATGGTGTTGATGCTCGCGCCGACGAGCCACATGATCACTAAGCCGCCGGAAAGTGACACGGGAATGCCCAGCGTCACCCAGAAACTGAGGCGAATCTCAAGAAAGAGCCATAACGATAGGAAGACGATCGCGAGGCCAATGATCCCATTACGCACAAGCAAGTTGATTCGGACCCGGATGAATTCTGAGCGATCGGCCCACAGCGTCAGATTGAGGCCCTCCGGAAGCGTCGCTTGCTTCGCTTCTATGTATTCCCTGACCTCCTCGACGATTGAAAAAGCGTCCTCGCTTTGCGTTTTGGAGATGGTCAGCAGAAGACAGGGCTGCCCGTTGAAGACTGATAGGACTTGGTCCTCGGCGAAGGCGTCTTTTATGTTCGCGATGTCGCCGAGCGTGATGATATCGCCGCCGGGCCGTGCGAGCACCACGATCTCGGCGAATCCCCCACCCTCATACTTCCGGCCCAGCGTCCGCAGCCGAATCTCCTCGCCTTTTGTGCGTAAAAGGCCTCCGCTCAGGTTCAGGCTGCCGCGCCGCACCGCCGTCGCGACATCTTGAAACGACAAGCCGAACTCGCGCAGCCGCCCTTCAGAAATCTCGATGGCGATCTCGTAGTCACGCGTGCCGAAGATCTCGACTTGCGATACCGACGGCAGCGCTTGAATCTCGTCCTTGAGGTCTTCGGCAAACTCCTTCATCACCCGCTCGGGCTGATCGCTCCACACCGCGAGGTTGATGAGTTCTTCGTTGATAGAGATCTCTGTAATGATGGGTTTTTCGGCATCCACTGGAAATGTGGAAATCGCGTCAATCGCACTGCGCACATCGGTGTACACGTCCTCGACCGAAAAAGACGCTACGACTTCGATCATCGCAGTAGCGCCGTTTTCGGCCGAGATCGTCATGTAGCGCTTGATACCTTCGATGCCGTCAATCGCTTCTTCGATCTTTCGGGAGACGCCTTCCTCAACCTCTTCGGGGTCCGCCCCGGGATAGGCCACCTCAACGACGAGAGTATCCACAGAGATCTTCGGGAAGAGCTCCTTGACCATGAGGGAGGATGAAACACCCCCGAGGATCAAGATCAGGACGAGCAACACATTGACAAGAACGGTGTTGCGGATGACTAAGGAGAGAAAGCGCCGCACTAATCGGTCTCCATCGGAAGTGCGTCCTCAATCTCGAGCAGGGTGTTCTCGAGCGGGTTGATAAGGCGGGTGATGATCACGAGTTCACCCGCTTCCAGACCCTGGGCGACGTAAACATACTCGCCTGCGATGTGCGATTCCTTCACGGCCTTCGATTTCAGTCTAAGCTCCCCCGTTTCCGGGTCTTTCTCAGCCATGTAGACGGTCCGGTAACCCGACGCCTCGTGGTCGAAGGAAACGGCCTCGGCCGGAAGCTTGACCACGCCTTCGACCCTTCGGCCGGGGATCTCGACGCGGCAGAACATGCCTTCGACCAGGGGAAGATTTCCGGCCATTGGCGAGAGCGCATCGGCGCCGGCCACGCGCACGACCACCGCCAAGGTGCGGGTTTGCTGGTCGAAGCGCTCGACGCGATGGAGCAGGCCCCGCCACTTGTGCTCGTTCTGCGCTTCGGTCCACGCGATCTCGACAGGCACGCGCGTCAGTTCGTTGAACCAAGCCCTTTCATCGAGAGTTTTTTTCTCATCGAAACGGAGCCACTTGCGCACTTCGCGGCTGCTGATGGGGACGGTGATTTCGAGCACTGAATCGTCCGCGAGTGTCATCACGACGCTGCTTGGCGTCAGATATTGATACCTTTCAAGATTCACGCTTTTCACGCGCAGATCCGCCCGCGCCACGAGAACCGTCCGCTCAAGGTCCGCTTCGGCTTTGTCCAGTTTCGCACGAGCCGCCCCCAAATGGCCTTTGACCTCAAGTATTCGAAGAGGGAACAGCTCGAGCGACTGCACAAAAAGCGCGTATTGGTCTTTGGCGGTGTTGTATGAGACTTCCCTGGCGCCCACGAGCGACTTTGACTCGATGTTGTCTTTGGAATAAAGACGGAACGCTCGCTCAAAATCGGCCTTGGCCAGGTCGCGCGACCGCTCGAAGGTCTCCAGCCGCCCGGTATCCATGGCATACTGCTTTTTGAGCCTTGCTACATTGCTCTCGAGCTGGAGGACCGTGGCCTGGAATTCGTCCACGCGTGCCTGGTAGTCAATCGGATCGATTTTGAACAGGACTTCGCCCGCACGGATCAACTCACCTACCTCAAGCCGCGGGTGCACCTCTACGACGCGTCCGGCGATTCCCGGGGATACCTCTGAAACGTCGCGCGCGCGCACCTCGCCGTATCCTATGATGTCAACGCGCACCTCCTCGAAACGGACGGCCTTGACTCTCACCCGAAGCGCGCGCTCCTCGATCGTTGCATGCGCGGGGGCCTCACGCTGGGAGATGAGGAACGCGGTCAACGCTCCGCCGAATGCGAGGATAGCGACGCACGCGATCAGCTTGATAAACCAGCCAGAACTTTGTATCTGCATAGTTAGTTAGTTAATTAATTAGTTAACCTGCCTCGTCAACAATACTCCGGCGCGCGTTCGCGCCTAACTTCGCGTCCTCATCAAGGCATCGTTGAATTCGTCCGTAAACATCGCACCATTGCTGGGCATAATCCGGACCGATCCGCTTCAGTATCTCGACCACGGTCTTGAGCAGCTCACTCTCGAGCGTTTCCACTCTTTCCTTGCCCCCTTTCGTCATTGCAACGCGTACCTCGCGCCGGTCTACGCGGCTGTTCCTGCGTGTCACCATTCCAAGTTCGACTAGGCGCTCGATCATTGCCGACACGGAAGGAGGTGAAACATGTGTCGCTTGAGCGATCTCCTTCACACTCATTTCGCCATGTTCGCGGATGACGAGCAGCGTGGTCATCTGCGGCATCGAAAGCTCTCTTGCAGGCGCTTCCTGCTCATGGCTCCTGTGCGCGGTCCTGATAAGCACACGCCGCTGCAACTGCATGATCGTTCCTAGGAGCTGTCGCGCTTGGTTGAGGGCTTCGCCGGACAAGGATAGTTGGTATTTCTAACTATTAGTTAAGCTAATCGTATAGATGGAAATTATATCTGGATTCCTGCGGAGACGCAAGCAGGCCTAGAAAGGCATAAGGTCCTGAACGAAAATAGCTTAGGGTCTGCGCACAGAGCAATGCGCGCCCAATAAGCTCACACTGCGGGCCGGTCGCGGAACTAAGAATACAGCCCTAAAACCGCCCCCTCGATGGATTGAAACGCCCAATCTGCGGCTGCATTCCCATCCCAGCCGATAGCGGTCAAGGCCCTTCATCTCGCCGCGCCATTTCCTACCTTTGCTTCCCGGCGGCCGTATTGGATATCCACGTGCTTTCGGCCGCATGATGTCCTCTCGAGCGATGTGGTACCATCTAAGCTTCCGGGGGTAAGGGTAAAAGGAAAGTGGGTCATGAATCTGCCTGCGGCCGTTTCACTTATCTTGTTAGTGTTGTCTTTCGGGGTCTCCGCCCAGCTTCCAGACGAATTGGCGCACCTCGAGGCACTGGCCTCGGAGCAGGATGAGCTCGTTAGCGCCACGCGGCGCTTCGACCTGCAGCAGCAGGGGCTACTCGAGTGGGATCTCGCACTGGTCGATGAATTTATGCTTCAGGGCAAGAGCGATTTAGCGGCGACCCAACAAAGCGGCATCCATAAGCGCGTAGACTTGATGCGGACGGCCTGGGTCTACGTCACGGACCGTTATCCGAACAACGCGCGGGCGCTGAATTATTACGGCGAATTTCTATACGACTACGACAAAGACCAAGCCAAGGCGGTCCAGAACTGGCGCGTGGCCATCAAGCTGGATGATAAATTGGCCGCCGCACACAACAACCTGGGCATCCATCATTTTCACACGGGCGACCACAGAAACGGATTGAACCATCTCCAGCGCGCACTTGAGCTCGAGAAGGACAATCCCGATTTTCTCTTCAATATGTCGCAGATCTATATGATTTTTTTCCCACAGCTGGGCCGGATGCTCGACCTTTCCAAAGAGAAGATCTACAAAGAGGCCATGCGGATGTCGAAGAAGGCAGCCGAGCTCGCCCCGGATGACTACGATGTCCTCCTTGATTACGCGACCAATTTTTACGCCGCGGAGAATTTCGGCATCAAGAGCGATTGGGAGGAGGCGGCCCTGGCGTGGCGGCGCGCACGCCCCCACGCACCTACCGAAACGCAAACATTCTATACTTTCCTAAACGAAGGCCGGACCTGGCTTCGCTCCAACAAGAAGGGAAACGCCGTGAAACCGCTTGAAGAGGCCGCGGCGCTGCGCCCGGAGAGCCGGGTGGTTGAGCAGCTCCTGAAAAAAGCCAGGCAGGGCACCGGCTAATGCACCGGCGCCCAAGCTCGATGAAGGGGAGTGCGTAGTTGGCCGATTGGTCGGGGTCATCCATTTCGTTAGGCCGCAGGCTATTCAACGTGGCGGTGATTATCGTTGCGGTCCCGCTGATTTATCTCTTCGTCGGCAGGGGGATGCGTTTTTTTCGCGTGCCCTCAAATTCGATGGAGCCGACCATTCTCGTGTCGGACTATTTGCTAACCCTGCGCCAGGACAACTACAAGCGCGGCGACATCGTCGTGCTTCGAGACCCCATGGCCACGGACGAATATATCGTAAAACGCATTATTGCAGTAGGCGGGGATCGCATCGAAATTCAAGGCGGCGGGGTATTCATTAACGGGGGCTACGCGTCGGAACCCTATCGCCTTGAACCGATAGAATACAGCCTGGGCGAGTACCGGGTGGATGAGAGTGAAGTCTTCGTGCTGGGAGACAACAGCAATTGGAGCGTGGACAGTCATGACTGGGCAGCGGGCGTTGACGATGGCAGGCCGGCGCGGCCGGGCGGCGTGCCTAGCGACCTGATTGTGGGCAGGGTGCTCTATATTTATCTCCCCTTCAATCGCATGCACAGACTCATCCCCTATCCGCTGCGCTTATCGGGAGGCGCCGCGTGAGCTGGGCCTGAGGCCTCGCTTTCTAACGGTGGCGGTCACAAGGTAGAATACGCGGCAAGACACCGCGTGTGCCGGTCCAATTCAGCCCCCGAGGGCCATTTCGAACGATGAATTCGTATTATCAAGAAGAATCCCGCTTCGGTTTAAGCCGCTCTCGCGTTACCTACGGCGTGCAATTCCTTATATTAGCGAACCTCTGCGTCTTCGCGCTGCAGCTTCTTCTGGACATCCCCCTGGGCAACCCCGTGACCTTCGATGCGCCGGGCGGAAGCATGCTTATCGAGCGTTTCAGCTTCTCCGCGGATCGTTTCAGAGAGGGATGGGTCTGGACCCCGCTGACTTACATGTTCGTGCACGGCGGGCTTCAGCACCTCTTCTTCAACATGCTGTTGCTCTTCTTCTTTGGCCCCGATGTCGAACGGCTCCTCGGTACGCGCCAATTTCTGAGGTTTTATTTCCTGTGCGGGTTCGTCGGTGTGCTTCTCAACCTGCTTAGCGCTTACCTATTCGGGATCCACGTTTCGATTGTCGGCGCTAGCGGTGCTATAATGGGCGTGGTTGTCGCGTTTGCCATCGCCGATCCGGATCGGCAGATTTTTTTGTTTCCCTTGCCCTTCCCGATCACCGCGCGCGCGATGGTGATCTTCTTCATCGTGATCGATCTGCTCACCGTGGCCAGCGGGGCCCGGGGCACGTCGGTGGCGACGCACCTCGGCGGCATGGCAGTCTCCTTCGCTTATATGAAATATCGTCCGACGCTTCTGCAATGGAGCTTGAAACGACGCCGAAAGCCATCGAAGCGAGACCGGAAAAACTTGGGCGAGGCCGTCGACAACATTTTCAAGTTTCAGGACAAGGAACGCAAAAAATAGGGGCGACGACGACGGGGCACGCAGTCAGACATGTTCGGGTCTATGGGAATTCAAGAGCTGATTATCTTGATGATGGTCATCGGGGTGCTCAGCATGACGGGGCTCTGGCCCCGCATCATTCAGGGCCTACGCGAGCTCCGCGGCGAGTCCCCGCCCGATAGGGACAACTCCGCCCAGGACATGGAGATGTGCTACAGAATTCTGGGGCTGTCGCCGAGCTCGAGTTGGCCCGAGATCGAGAAAGCCTACCGGAAAAAGGCCCAGATCCACCATCCGGACAAGGGCGGCGATGAAGACGCCATGCGCGTCCTCAACGACGTATACACCAAGCTCAAAAAGGCACGCCGTAAGTAGCCCATCTCCCCCATCCTCCGCTGCGGCACGCTAGATTTTACTAAAGTCGCCGAGCAAAACGGGGACTGTGGCGCTGGTGAAAAAGTCCTTGACGGATGGCGCCAACTTTTCCCTCTTTCGACCGGGCTTGCCCCGATGACATCCCCCTTGATCCCCCTTCAAAGTGGGAAGGGGTGGCGGCGTAGCCGACGGGGGATGCCGCGCTTCGCCCATTGTCCGAGCCCAGGGATCGCCCCTCGCTCTCGGGCATCTTTGAATCCCTGCTACGCATGCGTCCACAAGGGCACGATACGAGAAGAGTCAGAGAGCACCAGCAGAGTTGGTGGCATGAGGAAAGCCTAAAAGGGGCTAAGGGCTTTGGCGGAATCGTTGACTCCACCGACGGAGACAAACATAGGCGACGTCGATTCTGGCCCAACTGGAAAACGCCGGAA
>JASJYE010000261.1 GCA_030123645.1 Candidatus Hydrogenedentota bacterium
GCCGAGTTTACGGGTACGCGCGAATTGCTTAGCGGGCGGGTGAAGTCGCTGCATCCGAAGGTGCACGCGGGGCTCTTGGGCATACGCGAGAACAAGTTACATCAGGAAGAGATGCAGACTTATGAATATGAATGGGTCGACATGCTTGTGGTGAACTTGCACCCGCTGGAGGAGCTGATCGCCAACCCGGCGGTGTCGCCGGATGAGGTCGTCGATCAAGTGGATATCGGCGGCGTCGCCATGATCCGGTCGGCGGCGAAGAATTTCCGTTACGTGACGGTTGTGGTGAATCCTGAGCGCTATGCGAGCGTCGCGCATGAGATGCAGGCGCATGAGGGGTCGGTGCCTTTCTCGATGCGTTTCCGGCTCGCGCAGGAGGCCTTTGCGGCGACTGCACGTTACGATGAGGTCTTGGCGGAATACCTGCAACGCTGTGAACCTCCGGAGGAATAGGGGATGAATGTGTTGGTCGTGGGGGGTGGCGGTCGTGAGCACGCGCTGGTGTGGAAGATCGCGCAGAGCCCTCTTGTGGAGAAGATCTATTGCGCCCCGGGCAATCCGGGGATCGCCGCGCACGCCGAGTGCGTGGATATCGGCGTGATGAGTTTTCACGCACTGCTCGAGTTTGTGCGGGAGCATGATATCGCGTTGACCGTGGTCGGTCCCGAGGATCCGCTCGCTGCGGGTCTCGTCGACCGTTTCGAGAAGGCCGGGCTCAGGGCCTTCGGTCCAAATGCGAAGGCGGCCCGGCTCGAAGCGAGCAAGGCCTTCGCGAAGGAGTTGATGGCGCGGAATCAAATCCCGACGGCGGCCTACGGCGAATTTACAGACGCCGAGGCGGCGATTGACTACGTGCGCACGCAGGGCGCGCCGATTGTCGTGAAAGTGGACGGGCTCGCGGCCGGCAAGGGCGTCACGGTGGCGCGCGAGGTCGATGCGGCGGTCGCGGCGATCAAGGATGCGATGGTCGACGGCGTCTTCGGCCAGGCCGGTGATAAGATTATCGTCGAGGAATGCCTGCAAGGCGAGGAAGCGTCGATATTCGCCTTCAGCGATGGGAAAACGATCTTGCCGCTGGCGAGCAGCCAGGACCACAAGCCTGTTTTCGACGGCGACGTGGGGCCGAACACGGGGGGGATGGGTGCGTATTCGCCCGCGCCTGTCGTGAGCGCGGAACTTTTCGAGGAAATTGAATCGACGATTCTACGGCCTTGTGTCGAGGGCCTGGCGAGTGAGGGACGGCCTTACCGGGGCTTGCTGTATGCCGGGCTGATGATTACCGGCTCGGGCCCGAAGGTGATCGAATTCAATTGCCGTTTCGGCGACCCGGAAACGCAGGTGGTGTTGCCGCGCATGAAATCGGATATCGTGCCGTATCTGATGGCGTGCATCGACGGAAGGCTCGACGAAATGGATGTGGAGTGGGAAGACGGCGCGTGCGTCTCGGTGGTGATGGCGTCGGGTGGATATCCGGGCGCCTACGAGAGGGGGAAGGTCATCACAGGAATTGAGGCGGCTGAACGGGCCAGCGGCGTGCAGGTGTTTCATGCCGGCACGAAGACCCTTGATGGCGCACTCGTGACGAACGGCGGCCGCGTGCTCGGCGTCACGGCTAAGGGCGACTCGATTGAAAGCGCGATCGAAAAGGCCTACTCCGCGGTCACGAAAATCGCCTTCGAGGGGGCGCACTATCGGAACGACATCGGTCAGAAGGCGCTGCGCCGCCTTCAGGCCCATTCCTAGCAAGGACGATCCATGAGACGGCTTGGCGTATTGCTTGTCCTGCTCCTTTTGCTTCCGCAAGCCGCCGAATCCGTCGTGGCCGGCCGCCGGTATTTGAACTATGCGCGCGTAGAGCGCTGACGCGGTAGGTCGCGATGGGCGATCGGGATCGGCAGCCGGCGAAATCAGACCGCTCGTGGCTTGCAGGCCTTGTTGCGCGACTGAGAAAACCGCTCTTCCTTCCCTTGGCGGCGCTGATGCTGATCACGGTTGCGTTGGTGCCTCCGCGGGGCGAGTTCCCGCTGAACGACGACTGGATCTACGCGAAGACCGTCCAGGGTATTCTCGAAACGGGCGCGTACGAGGCCAATCCCTACGCCGACCCGACGCTGATCGCGCAGGCGTATTGGGGCGCGTTGTTCTGTTCAGTGTTTGGGTATAGCTTCACGGTGCTTCGGGCCTCGACGCTGGTCCTGTGCCTGTTGGGCGCGTGGGCGGCGGCCTTGTGCGTCCGCTCGCGGGGCATGCCGCATGCCGCTGCGCTTTTCTTCGGCGCGTTGTTCATCGCGAACCCCATCGTGATGAATCTGTCGTACACCTTCATGACCGACGTCCCTTTTCTGGCCGTTTCCACGATTTCCGGCCTCTTCTTCCTGAAGTCGCTTGAGAAGGAAGCGGCGCTATATGTGTTGCTGGGCAGCGTCGCGGCGGTTGCGGCGTTTTTCATCCGGCAGTTTGGGCTGCTGTTGCCCGCCGCCTTTGCAGCGACATGGATCGTTCTCCTCATCAGAAAACGCGTGGGCTTTTCCTGGGGCGTTCCGCTGGCGCTGCTGATGCCGTGGGCCGTCGCAGGCGGGCTGCTGCTTGTGCTGCCGGAGCTGGGTGCGGGCACGGGGGAGGATTGGGACTGGAGCGATCTCGGCTACACAACGCTGGAGCGGGCGCGTACCGTGTTGGGACATGTGCTGATCGGGAGCGTGTACGTCTCGCTGTTCACGCTGCCGCTCCTCCTCGGGCGTTTGTGGCCCGCCGGCGAGACCAAGCGTTGGGGACGCCGGCGTATCCTGGGTTTCACGGCTATCACGGTGCTCGTTTCCTATTTTGTGATTCTTCCGAAACCGCATCGCCTGCCGCTGATGGGCAACTCGATCTACGATTTGGGCGTGGGCCCGATGCTCTTGAGAGGAAGCGTGATCGACTCGGAAATCGCCGCGCCGCTGTGGCTCGGCTGGGCCTGGTGGATAATTACGGCGCTTTGTATCATTGCATCGGCGCTTTTCATCCTCGAATGCCTTCCGCACGCGCTCCGCGCGCTTTCGCGGAAGCGGGAGGGCCGAATCGAAGATTGCGAGCGCGCAGCAGGCCAAGACCTGTTCCTATTCTTCTGGGGACTCGCAATGCTGCTCATCCTCGCCGCCCCAGCCATTCCGATTCGATTCGACCGCTATTTCATCATCGCGCTCCTCCCCTGGGGACTCCTGAGTTTGCAGTACGCGAAAGTCGGCGTAAAAAAGGGCCCTACGGTTGCGGCAGTTTCTGCGCTGGCGATCATGTACGTGTTCAGCGTGGTGTGTTTGCAGGATTACATGGCGTGGAACGGCGCGCGCTGGCGCGGCCTGGAGCGTCTGATGACCGAATACGGGGCCACGCCGGAGGAAATCGACGGCGGCTACGAGTTCAACGGACTCTACACCAGCGACAAATTCGCCGAGGACTCAGCAAGTGGCGGACAGCGCAACTTCGGCCCACGCGGCTGGTGGCTCGTGGACGATCTCTACGCTGTTTCTCTGTATCCGCGCGACAACTTCGAAGAGGACGGGACAGAACCCTACTTCTCCTGGCTCGGATTCCAAACCCGCGACGTCCTCCTGCTCCGAAGGACCGGCGAGCCCGACAGCCTATTTTAGCGACGGGCCCTGGCCTGTTTATGCAGTCCGTATAAACCGGCTTGGCTATCGGCCATAATGCAGAAAAGTCTTGATGTGATAGAGCTAAGAAGATATGATGAGAAGACGCGGCAAATTCTTCTACAGCAGGGACAGTCTGTGTTTACCGTTCCATACAGACTGTATAATCATAGTTAGGCACTACTGGAGCGCAGAGCCATGGCAGTCTGTAGTCAATGTGGTCAGCCGACGCCAATATGGCAAAAAGACATTTTCACGGGAATATGTCCCCGCTGCCGCACCGGTGTAACTCCCGTTAATCTGGGCTGCGGAACTCTGATCATAATCGCCATCATCGTGGCCATATTCAGCCAAGCAGGCAGGGGAGATCTTGGGTCGGAGATTTCGAGCCTTCGTTCGGTCGTACAAGAATTGAAGCAGGCCGTTGATTCTCAGACCAACGAAATCCAAGAGCTGCGTTCCAAGATCGACGAGCTGAGGGAATAACTCGTTGCCACGGTCCCCCGTGGGATGCATACAGGACACGGCCATGGGTAGAAGCCGGTATCGCTTCGTTGACGTTACCCAGCCTCATTTCATGACGTGTACCGTGTTGCATTGGGTACCGGTGTTCACGCGAGCACGTGGCCAGTAAGGATAAGGAAGTCATGGGTGCCACCGTCAAGCGCAGCTTGGGGGTGTATGGTGTTGGCTTCGAAGGCACCCCCAAACGAGTTTGGCGGTGGCACCCATTGCCGGTTGCGGCTCAGCAGCCCTTCGGGTCTGTATAAACTTAAAGTGCTATAAGAGTGCGGCTCCGGGTTTA
>JASJYE010000262.1 GCA_030123645.1 Candidatus Hydrogenedentota bacterium
ATTGCCACGCTTCGCCCGCAATGACACGGTGGGGTGATTCATTCCGGTGAGCTATCCAGGCTAGCCCGGCCGACCTGCCCGTTGAGAAGGCGATCGCCGCGGTGGGAAAGGCGGTCACCCGTTGACAGGTTGCAGGGCTTGGGTGTGGGGCCGCCAGAGTTTCAGCACGATTACCATCTTTGGGAACGCTGTGCTAAACCGCCGCAGCCATGCGGGTCGCTTGATCGATGGCCGTTTTCGCGTCCAATTCAACGGCTTCGTAGGCGCCGCCGATGAGGCTGGCGCTGATGCCGTACTTGGCCAAATCGTCGCTCAACGTGCGCAGTGGCTCCTGCCCCGCGCAGATGATCACCGTTTCCACGTCAAGGATACGCGGCTCGCCTTCGAATACGACGTGGAGCCCCTGATCGTCGATCTTCTTATATTCGACGCCCTGAATCATCTTTACGCCGCGCCGCGTCAGGGTGATGCGGTGCGTCCATCCAGTCGTACGGCCCAGACTACGCCCCAAGCGGCTCGTCTTGCGTTGCATCAGATACACCGTGCGGTCCGCCGCCGTCACAACCGGCTCCACGCCCGTCACGCCGCCCCTTGGATGGTTCTTGAAATCGATGCCCCATTCCTTCGCGAACACGTCAATGTTCAATGAGGCGGAGGGGCCGGCGTGCGTGACTAACTCGGCCACGTCGAAGCCGATACCGCCGGCGCCCATAATCGCGACTGACTTCCCGACCGATCGACTGCCGGTGATTACGTCTACATAGCCTACGACCTTGGGGTGATCGATCCCTTCGATATCCGGCACGCGGGGCACGATCCCAGCGGCAACGACGATTTCATCGAAGCCGCCGGCCTTCAGCAGTTCGGCGCTCGCTTTCGTGTTCAGTCGCAGATCGATGCCAAGGACCTCGATCATGCGCGCATAGTACCGAATCGTCTCGCTGAACTCTTCCTTGCCCGGGATTCGTTTCGCGAGATTGAATTGACCGCCGATTTCCGGCGCAGAGTCGAAGAGGGTGACGCGGTGTCCGCGCTCGGCGGCGACCGTGGCGTAGGCGAGACCGGCCGGCCCCGCGCCGACCACCGCGATGGATTTGGGCGCACGGGCTGTCTCGAATGTTATGAGCGTCTCGCGACACGCGCGCGGGTTGACCATACAGCTTGTAGGCTTACCGGAAAAGGTGTGGTCCAGGCAGGCCTGGTTGCAGGCGATACAGGTGTTGATTTCGTCCTCGCGGCCCTCTGCCGCCTTATTGACGAGCTCGGCATCGGCGAGCATGGGCCGCGCCATCGCCACAAGATCCGCGGCGCCCCGAGCCAATACATCCTCCGCGACATCGGGCATGTTGATCCGGTTGCTGGCGATAATGGGCAGACCGATCTCTTTGCGCAAGCGCTCGGTGACAGATGTGAAGGCGGCGCGCGGCACCATGGTGGCGATGGTCGGAATTCGCGCCTCATGCCAGGTGAAGTGGCAATTGATAATCGATGCGCCTTCCTTCTCGACACGCTTTGTGAGCGTCACCACTTCCTCCCACGACATGCCGCCCTCGAGCATGTCCATTGCGGGAACCCGGAAAATGACTATGAATTCGTCGCCGACGGCCTCACGGACCCGGCGCATCACCTCCACCGGGAAACGCATTCGGTTCTCAAACGAGCCACCCCAGCTGTCGGTGCGCCGATTCGTCTTCTCCACCAGGAATGCGCTGAGGAGGTATCCCGCTGACGAGATGATTTCAACCCCGTCATAGCCGGCCTCTATCGCGAGGCGCGCACAGTTGGCGAAATCCGAGAGCTGCTTCTCTATACCGGCTTCATCCAGTTCTCGCGGCGTCTCACGCGCGATCCGCGACTTAACGGGCGAAGGCGCCACGGGCGCGGGGTTGGCGAGGGGTCCGGCGTGTAGAATTTGCATGCAGATCTTGACCGAGGCGTCGGCGGCGTGCACGGCCTCAGTGATCAGGCGGTGTTGTGCGACTTCGCCCGAGTTAGACAGCTTCGAACCCATGCCGCCTTCGGCGTTGGGCGAGATGCCTCCGGTGACGATCATTCCCACGCCGCCGCGCGCGCGTTCTGCGTAATAGACGGCCAATCGCTCAAACCCGTTCTCTTGCTCCTCGAGACCAGTGTGCATCGATCCCATGACCGCGCGGTTCTTCAGGCGTGCAGGTCCTATATCCAGAGGGGCGAAGAGCCTCGGGTACTTCGAAATACCCGGCTTCTCGGCGTTCGTCGTTGTCATCTAAGGTCTCCAGTGTGGGTTTCTAATGCACCGGTGTCGAAATTGCAATGATACGTCTTCTCGACTTCATCGCCGTTTGATGCGCGTGACGGTGGTTGTGGTTTCGAAATCAACGGTGCGCATCCTACCAGAACTCGTGCGCATCGGTATCGTCAACGTCGACCTTGACGCCGGCCTTTACCCTCACAACAGGTTGATCCGCATCCCGCAGAGATGGATCTGGCTATCGCCGCTCACGGCGCCCCGTGCTTTCGCCGAGGCCAGGATGGCAGCCTTGTCGGCGGTGAGGAGATCGATGCCGCCCAGGCCCTCGGGCCGGCCGTCGGTACAGGGCACGAAGCGAAGGGTGGCGTTGTCCAAAGGCATAACCGCATTTCCCGACTCCTCAATCAAGGGAATTTGCGCGATCTCCGACCAACGTCCGGCCACGGCAGCCGGGTCGTCACACTGCAACTCCGCTGCGGCGATACCAGTCACCCGGTCCAGCACCCGGGCAGCTTTCCAGTCTGGTCCCGCCGGCCCCCAAGGGCCGTCCGGGTCGTGAGCATCGGGACCGAGCACCTCATCGATCTCGAAGAAGGAGCCGCCGGTGTCCTTCGGGTGCAATTGCAAGTTGCGGAATTCGGGTGAGTCGTGATCCAGAACAGTGCGCACACCCAACTCTTCGATGCGAGCGCGGCGTGGCGCGTGGTCATCGCATTGAGTAATGACCATATAGCCGCCGTCGCCGCCGCGCCGCTCGAGGTAACGGCCACCGGCAGTGTTCGCCTGGACCGGCGCTACAACTTCCAGCAATTGGTTTCCAATAGGGAACAGAGCGTTTTCCAAGCCAAAGGTGCTGACGCCCGGATCCCGGAAGCAGACCTTGACGCTGAGAACGTCACACAGTGCCTCCTCCACCGGCGCCAGTTTTTCCGCCACTAAACAGATTTGGCGCAGCCTCAACCACATGATTCGATCCTCCCATTTTCCGGTCTTTAGCAAGTAATCCACAGGGAGCGGGAGCCGAATGCGCCAAAGGCATATAGACTTCAGCCGCCATCGGCCACCCGCGAACTTCCATGAGCCGGTACACGCGGCTAGAGTACCAGAATCGCGATCATTGTAGTCTCTTCTCTTTGCCCACATGACGTGAATTGCACGTCCTTCGCAAATAATTGTCCCTCGCCTTTCGCCTAGCCATTACTCACGAACTCGATCAGCTTTTCTAGTGTCACGCCGGGCGTCTGACAAAACTCGATTAGCGCCCTTTCGCTCTTGAAGACGTCGTAGCATGCCTGTCCGATCACTTTGGCCGCGCTCTCCGGCACCCGGATGACGCCATGTTCATCGCCTT
This sequence comes from Candidatus Hydrogenedentota bacterium, assembly GCA_030123645.1. GTDB lineage: Bacteria > Hydrogenedentota > Hydrogenedentia > Hydrogenedentales > JASJYE01. Next base: position 3,582 of record JASJYE010000262.1, read on the forward strand.
GCAAGAGATCGCCCGACTCGATTGTCAGCCCGCCAACACTGACGGGCTTGCCGAAGTCGACGACGTGCACGTAGGCGTGCGAGACCAGCACTTCGGCGGCGAAGAAGTGGAACCCGAGCTGCCGCACCTCGGAAAGATCACGGACGCCGCCATCGGTGACCACGCCAACGCAACCCAAGGCTTGGTGGACGTTGGCGTTTACCTCACCCCACCACGAGCCAACCGGATTCGGAGCATCGAGGTCGTGTATGACCATGATTGTGGGTTTCGGGATCGAGTCGATGTACTTCCAATAGTCGATGGTTGAAGTGTAGGGATCCTTCTCGTCCCGGGGTTTCGAGGCGCGAACGGTCGCCGTCGCGGCATAGCCGTTCACGATGCCCAATTCAGGCAAGATGCACCTGACTTTCGGACTCATGACCCCCTCGAGACGGCTTTGACCATGAATCTTCGGCAATTCGCCCTGCTCCAGCCCGTTCGCGATCGTAGGCGTGTCGAATCGGCGTAAATAGTTCAATTCATCATCGGTTAGCATGGGCCTGGACTCCTCCGTAGTATGGTTGGCGGCCCGCTGCGGCGCGGCCAAACTCGCCGCAATACCGGCCCCACCCGCTAAAGCTGTGTCTAGAATAAAATCGCATCCAGCGATCTCACTCATCGCCATTCTCGTCTCGATTTACTACGAGAAAGGCTTAATAATAGAACGTATCCGTTTCCGTTTCAACGACTACGGCTTTGCTACGCCACAACCCGCGTAGTGGATCAGTTTCAGTGGAACGCTTAAAGGTCAGAATCTCTAAGCCCCGAGACCGGTCCTAAAACGAGGTGCGCGTCACTAACTAGTTCCTGTT
>JASJYE010000263.1 GCA_030123645.1 Candidatus Hydrogenedentota bacterium
CCCATGACTTGGGTATGGCGTGCCTGGTCGAGACGCGTGATGCCGCCGAAATCGAGCGTGCGCTCAAGGCCGATGCGGCCATCATTGGCATCAATAACCGCGACCTGGCGAACTTCGAGGTCGACATAATGCGGACGCTGGAGATCAAGAAGATGGTGCCGGGCGGGAAGGTGTTGGTCAGCGAGAGCGGAATTCACACTCGGGAAGATGTACGCCGGCTTGAGAAGGGCGGAATCGACGCTATCCTTGTCGGCGAAGCCCTGGTGACGAGCGACGACATATCTGGGAAGATCCGCGAACTCCTGGGGCACGATGAAAGTTAAGATCTGCGGGATTACGTGTCTGGAAGACGCCCTCGCCGCCGCCGAGGCGGGTGCGGACGCCCTGGGCTTCAACTTCGCCGAGGAAGCGAAGGGCAAAGGCCGGTATATCGACCCTGGCGAGGCGCGAAACATCGCGGAACAGCTCCCGCCCTTCGTCGTGACCGTCGCGGTGACGGTAAACGAAGACCCCGAGCGTGTGCGTGAATACCTGGAGTTTATGGATCGCGTCCAACTGCATGGCGAGGAGACGCCGGAAGCCTGCGGGCAGTTCGGCCCACGCGCCATCAAGGCCTTCCGCGTAGGGCCCGGCTTCAACCCGGAGCGCATGCTGGAGTATCCTGTTGGGGCCTATTTGCTCGACGCCTTTGTGCCGGATCAGCGAGGCGGCACGGGGACGACCTGCGATTGGGACATGGCGCGGTGTGCCCGGGCGCTCGCCGGGCCGTTGATACTTGCGGGCGGGTTGACGCCTGAAAACGTCGCGGAGGCGGTGCGTGCCGTCGGGCCGTATGCCGTCGTCACGGCGGGCGGCGTGGAACGGGAACCTGGAAAGAAGGACCATGAGCGAGTACGCAGCTTCATCCACAACGCAAAAACATCACTATCCGGATAAGAATGGGCGCTACGGCGACTACGGCGGGAGGTTCGTGCCGGAGATTCTGATGCCGGCGCTCGCCGAGCTCGAGGCGGCGTACGCGGCGGCGAAGGAGGACCCGGTATTCCAGGAGACCTATCAGCACCTTCTTAAGCAGTATGTTGGGCGTCCTACACCGTTGTATTTCGCCGAACGGTTCACGGAGCACCTTGGCGGAGCGCGCGTTTACTTCAAGCGCGAGGACCTCGCGCACACCGGGGCCCACAAGATCAATAACGCGCTCGGCCAGGTGCTGCTGGCGAAGAAGATGGGGAAGACCCGCATCATCGCCGAGACGGGCGCGGGCCAGCATGGGGTGGCGACGGCGACGGCCTGCGCGCTCGTGGGCCTGGAATGCGAAATCTACATGGGCACGGTAGACATCGAACGCCAGAAGCTGAATGTATTTCGCATGCAGTTGTTGGGTGCAAAGGTCAATCCGGTCGAGACAGGCAGCAAGACCCTCAAAGATGCGATTAACGACGCGCTGCGCGATTGGGTGACGAACGTGGGGCATACGCATTACGTCCTGGGCACCGTGCACGGGCCGCATCCCTTCCCATTGATTTGCCGCGACTTTCAGAGCGTGATCGGACGCGAGACGCGCGCGCAGATTCTCGAACAGGAAGGACGCCTGCCGAATACCTTGATGGCGTGCGTGGGTGGGGGAAGCAACGCGATTGGCCTCTTCTTCGATTTTGTCGGCGACGAGGATATCCGCATGATCGGCGTCGAAGCGGGGGGCACGGCGATTGAGCCCGGCAAACACGCGGCGCGTTTCGCAGGGGGGACCGTCGGCATGTTGCAGGGCGCGCTGAGCTACGTGCTCCAGGACGAGGACGGCCAGATCCTCGGCACCCACAGCGTCTCCGCGGGGCTCGACTATGCGAGCGTGGGGCCTGAGCACGCGTACTTTCACGATTCCGGCCGGATCGAGTACACCTACGTGACCGACGACGAGGCGCTCGAGGCCTTTCAGCTTTGCAGCAAGCTCGAAGGGATTATCCCGGCGCTCGAGACCGCGCATGCGATTGCACACGCGGCAAAGATCGTGCCGGACATGCCGCGCGATGAGATCGTCATCCTGAACATGTCGGGGCGTGGAGACAAGGACGTGACGCAGGCGGCGAAGCTGATCTTGCCCGATGAGGATCTGGCGTGAACCGCATCGAGCGACGCTTTCAAGACCTCGCCGAGCGAAATGAAACGGCCTTCATCCCCTTTATCACTGCCGGCGATCCGACGCTGGCCATTACGGGCGAACTTGTCCTCGAATTCGAGAAGGCGGGCGCGGATATCATCGAGTTCGGCGTCCCGTACACCGATCCGCTCGCGGGCGGGCCGGGCAATCAGGAGGGGGCCCCGCGCCCCCTGGAGCATCACCTCCGCATCGCCGACATCCTCGCGCTCGTCAAGACTCTTCGGGAAAAAACGGAGATCCCGATTCTACTTTTCACCTACTACAATCCGGTGTTGGCCTACGGCGTGGATCGCCTCGCGGCGGACTCGAAGGAGGCCGGCGTCGACGGCATCCTCTGCGTGGACTTGCCGCCTGAGGAAGCCGGGGCCTATGAAGCGGCCTTCGGCGCCCTGGGTCTTTCGACCGTTTTCCTTCTTGCGCCGACGAGCACGGACGACCGTATCGATCTCATCGCAGAGCATTCGACCGGCTTCGTGTATTACGTGTCACGGACCGGAACCACGGGCGAGCGCGAAACCATCGAAAGTTCGGTGAAGGGGATGGTCGCCAAGATCAAAACGAAGACCGACACGCCCGTGGCCGTGGGCTTTGGTATCTCCACGCCTGCTCAGGCCCGCGAAATCGCTGGCTATGGCGACGGTGTGGTCGTGGGTAGCGCGATCGTCCGCATGATAGGCGAACTCGGCGACTCGCCCGATACGCCCGCAAAGGTCGGCGCCTTCGTGAAATCGCTCGCAGACGCCGCTAAGGGCCGCGCCTGAGCGAAGCTCCGATCCACGAAGTACACGAAGGGCACGAAGAAAGAATCTGAAAGTCATTTCATGAGGTCCTGGTGGGGCGGGCTTCCTGCCCGCCTGTTCCGGATTTCACTTACAGACACGGGTGAGACGCCCGCGCCACCAGGAACGACCGTGTAGGATGGGCTTCAGCCCATGCTGATTCCGGTGCTACCGTCAAAGCCTTTCGAGAGGCCGTTGGTGCAGTGGCAGCAAACGGACCTATATAAACTTAAGGTGCTCTAACCTGCAGCATGGGCTGAAGCCCATCCTACCTTTGCGATTCCTCGCGTTCGTGCCTGTCAGTTGTAGAGTGGGCCTGCCCCACCGCTCGAAGTGAACGGCGTTGCCCGCGTTTCCAACTCTCCAATTCCTCACAAGACTCCCTCCACGTCGACCCCGCGGAGGCGGGGGTCTCTTGTAAGGATGGTTGATTCCTCGCAAATGTGATTCCCGCCCGCGCGCGGATGACGAGGTTTGTGGCGATCTACGGAGGCTGAGGTTGGCTCGTGAATCGGGGGCAAGCCCCACGACGCTGTGGAGAGCCCAGCCAAAGCCCATACGGGATGTCGTCACATGGAAATAGCGGCGGGAGAGTAGATGTTGACGCTAACGGTCTTTGCGCATATCATGTTGAAGACGTGCTCGCGGCGGTCGCGGGCACGTTCATATGGGAAATCTCGGGTTTAATCAAAAGGCGGGAGAGAATTATGCTGGAAGAAGACCCTCTCAATATGCCAAGGGACGCATTCGACGATATAATAGAAAAGATCAACCTAGCCGACTCCCCCGTAGGCATCGATGCCAGGTATACTCACGCCATCATCATCACCTATCTGCAGCGTATTTCGGCTAGGTTGGATAAATTGGAGGCTATGTCTCCTCTCAGCGCAACTCCGCCTCCGCAAACATCCTGAGCGGAAGCCCGGAGAGCCGCAGAGCGAGGCTACTTGAAGCGGCGCCGCTCGCAAATGATTCGACACGAACCTGCGCTAGTCGCTTCGCGTTGGCTCGCGTTCCGACTCGCGCAGGATGGCATTCTCCAAGCGTGTGAGCCGGGCTTCGAGTGCGGCGTTGTGCCCATGTAATTGTGCGTTATGCCACCGCAACGCCGTAATGGTTTCTGCCTGCCCCTCGACCTTCGCGTTCAGCCCCTGAATCGCGGCCAATGCCACGCCGTCCGCGTCCGTGGCTGTGATGTACTTGTCGTCGATGCCGTAGCCGAAGGCGGCCATGAAGTCTTGAGCTACCGGGCCGATGTGGCGCACGGATTCGTCCTCGCTTTTGAAGCGCCAGGTCGTGACGGGCATCTGGACGACTTTATCGAGCACCTCGCGCGCGCTGACGAATGAGAACGCTTCCTTCATGTTGCGGTCGCTGGCGTGCTCCACGGAGCCATTCAGATAGATGCCTCCGGAGGCATGGACGTTGAACGTGTCCGCCGCAGCGCTTCCGCCGCCGCCACTATCGCCCCACAC
>JASJYE010000264.1 GCA_030123645.1 Candidatus Hydrogenedentota bacterium
GAAAAGGACGGTGTTCCAGTAGGTCGCCCGTATCGGTTCAAGGCCGGCGGAGCGGAACAACGAAACGAGTTCGGAACGCGTGAAGCGGTGGCTGGTATGAATGGCCTTGTCGTGGGAAGAATAGAGCCATTGATACGCGGGAACGTTCGCCAGCAGCACGCCGCCGGGGCTCAGGACCCGTTCAGCCTCGGCAAGCGCGCCGGCCATGTTCGATACGCCGCGGTGGTATAGCACGTCCATCATCAGGACACCGTCGAATGAATCTGACGCGAAGGGCAGCGCCCCCGCATCTGCCTGGGCGATACGCGTGAGTCCTCGCTGACGGCAGCGCTTCAGCGCCGCTTCCGAATAATCGATCCCGGTCGCGACGGCTTCGCCGTTGAACATGGCCAGGTTTGCGCCGGTGCCACAGCCGACGTCGAGGATCCAGCCCGATGGTGTCTGCGCGTGGGTATTCCAGGCCGCTCGGATGAGTGATCGAAGCGCGCGGTACCACCAGTGGACGTCCTCCACGCGGTACATCGTTTTGTATTCGGCTTGTTTCACGAGTAGAAATCTTCTACCGCGCGGCCAATCTGCGCTATCTCCTCCGAAGTCAGTTCGGGGTACATCGGAAGCGAAAGCACCTCCGAGGCGGCCTGCTCGGACTGAGGGAAACTTCCAGGGCCCTTATCCAGGAAGGCGTAGGCTTCTTGCAGGTGGACAGGCACGGGGTAATGCAACTGTGTAGCGATCCCTTCGGCCTGAAGATGCTCGCGCAGGGCGTCCCGTTGTGGCGAGCGAATCACGTACAAGTGATAGCAATGCGTCGCCCACTCAGCTTCGCTGGGGAGGCGGAGCGGGAGGCCCTCCAAGACGTCTCCATAGAGTTTCGCGTGTGCCCTTCGAGCGTCATTCCACGCGTCGAGGTGGACCAGTTTGACGCTCAATATCGCTGCCTGGATCTCATCCAGGCGCGAGTTAAAGCCTTGACACACATGGTGATAGCGTGTTTCCTCGCCGTAGTTGCGCAATTTCCGAAGGCGCTCGTCAAGGTCGGCGCTGTTCGTTAGCGCTGCCCCGCCGTCGCCATATGCGCCGAGGTTTTTGCTCGGATAAAAACTGAAGGCTGCAGCAGCGCCGAAGGTGCCGCAGGGGCGGCCTTTGTACTTTGCCATGAGTACGGCGCAGGCCGCGGCCGTTGGGCCGAAGGGCCGGCGCATCACGAGGAACACGAGCACGCACAGGATGAGATAGGAGAAGGCGATCACGATGCGCGCGCCTGCGAGCCCGGTCCCGTTCAGGCTAAATACGGCCGCGACGGGGAGGATGACCGGCGCCCCTACCGAATCGTAGGGGTCGAAATATGTGAAGGCATCGTCCGGATGGCCGGAGGCGTAGGCGCCGTGCTCGGCGAGATTGCGGGCAACGATAAGATGATGCGTTTCGTCGGGCGCTGGCCATGGGTAGGCGCTCAGATTGGGCAGGACGAGAAGCATGCTAAGCGCGAAGGCGATAAAGAGCACTGCGAAGGTCCAGGAAGTCGCCCGAGGCTCGTCGTGCTCACTTAAGCCATTCCTTAGGCACAAGGGCGCGGCTCGGCGGACGCGCCATCCGGCGGAAACGGCGAGCAAGGTAAGCAAAGCGGTCTTGGCGGCCAATCGAGCGAAGAAGCCGGGCGCTTCGATGAAATCGCCTTTTAGATAGAGCGCCATGACGACGCACCCCGCCCCCGCCGCGAATGCGCTGCACACAAACACGGCAAGCGCTAAAATCGTCGTGAACAGTGGGATCCCCGCGCCGAGAAAAGACGTCACGGCGCTTCGTGACGGCCCCCCGTCGGACAGGCGGTAAATCCGCAATTTTCCCCCGGTACCAACGCCCATCGGGTAGGGGTATAGCAGTGATCGCGCTTGCTCACAAGTCCCGCGAAATCGGCCACGGGCAGGCAATTCCCCTCTTTCTAGGGCCTTTGTTTAGCACACGATGGGGTGGTATCGTTGCTGCTGAAGTCCGAGCGTAAAGGGAACCTATCGTGCCTGAGAAGGGCCTGTTTCTCCAGAACGTCATCGCTCTCATCTGGGATTTTGACAAGACGCTTTCGCCGCACAACATGCAAAAGCCGATCTTCGAGGCCTATGAGATTGAGGAGGCGCAATTCTGGCGTGAGGTGAACGCGTTGCCGGCCTACTACGGGCGGGCGAAGATCGACGTGCACGAAGATACCTGCTATCTGGGGCATCTGCTCTCCTACGTGCGCCATGGAAAAATGCCGGGACTCACCAACGCGAAGCTGCGCGAACTCGGCGGGCGCATCGAACTCTTCCCGGGGCTGCCCGAATGCTTCGACCGCCTCAAAGGGGCGCTGGAAAAGCCGGCATACCGAGACGCGGACATTCGGCTCGAAAACTACATCGTCAGCACCGGCTTGCGCGCCATGATTGAGGGCTCGAAAATCGCCGGCAAGGTCAACGGTATCTGGGCCTCGGGATTTATCGAGGAGGCGGCGGGTCCTGACTCGGACCTTGACGGTGGTACGCCCGGGTCAGGCGAGATCGGCCAAATCGCGGGCCTGCTCGACAATACGACGAAGACGCGCGCCATCTTCGAGATCAACAAGGGGGTAAATATGGGAGCGGGGATCTCGGTGAATGACACAATCGCCGAAGAGGATCGCCGGGTACCTTTCAAAAACATGATTTACATCGCCGACGGCCCGAGCGACATCCCGTCGTTCTCTGTGATCCGCAGAAACGGCGGCCTGGCTTTCGCGGTCTACGACCCGGCGCACCAGGATCGTTTCGAGCAAGCGGTCGAGTTGCAAGAAACCCGTCGTGTGAATGACTACGGTGTAGCCGACTACACGGAAACGAGCGAAACCTATCGTTGGCTCAGCCTGCACGTTCGTAAGATTGCGGACAGAATGATCGCCGAGCGCACAACTGCGACCAAGAGTCGTGTCAGGAAGGGACCCTCGCATTGAGACAAGATCGCCCTCCTTCTGAGACTTCACCGGCTAATTCGAGAGGATAAGCGCTCGCAATGGCCCACCCCCTCGTACATGTCCTCGTCATCAATTGGAACGGCAAGGAACATCTCGAAGAATGCCTTGAGACACTTCTAAGCAGCGACTACCCAAACGCCAGAATCGTGCTCGTAGACAACGCGAGCGACGACGGGTCCGTTTCATTCGTAGAGCAGCGCTTCGGCGCCGAGCCGCAGGTGGAAATACTCGCGTTGGACCGTAATTTGGGTTGGTCGGGGGGAAACAACGCTGGCATCGAGCGCGCCCTCGCAAAGGGCGCGGACTATGTTTTCCTGATCAATAATGACACCGCGACAGAAGCATCGGCGATTCGGCATATGGTCGAAATGGCCGAGGAGAACGCAACGATCGGAGCGCTCGCGCCTAAGATTCTGCTGTATGACCATCCGGGATTGCTGAACTCCATTGGTCTCGAAGCGACGGATATCGGCGCCGCCTGGGACCGCGGGATGGGCCGCGTAGATGGGCCGAAGTGGGGGGGGCGCCGGCCTGTGGCGGGCGTTTGCGGCGCGGCCTTTTTTCTGCGCACCGAGACGCTCCGCAAGACCGGACTCCTCCCAACCGATTTTGAGATCTACTTGGATGACCTCGACCTCTCGCTGCGCGTCTGGAACGCGGGCTATCAAATCCTGACTTGCCCCGAGGCCGAAATCCGGCACAAGTTCAGCTCGACGATGGGAGAGGGCAGACGCGCCCGCCGCAAATACTACCTGAATACGCGCAACCGAATGCGCCTGATTGAACGGAACTTTCCATCTTCGCAACTGGGCGGCGCGCTCTTGCATTACGCCGCGGGGGAATGCCGCGCCATTGGGCGTGCGCTGCTCGACGGCGCCTTCTGGCGTATCTGGGCGCACAAACGAGCCTGGCTGGATGCCCTCACCTATCTGCCGGCGGCACGCGCCGAGCGCCGGCGCCGGAAGGAAGAGGGCCTGGATGAATGCCGCTTCTGGGAGCTCATCCGTACGGACATCATGTTTTGTCCCGGAATCGAGCTGCCCGTGGACGGTTGGTACGCTCCGCTATCCTTCGAGGGCAAGACGGTCTCGCCCATGCCGGCCAAAGCCTACTACGACCATAAAGGAGGCCCTCTTGAAATCACGCAGGTCTGCCCATACCCGCAATTGGGCCCGTGTCTCGTTCGCGTCCACAAAGACGGCGAGCTTGTCGCTACGTTGAGCGGATCGGAAACTCACGTGACGAAACTTGACTTAAATGAGGGACCGCTCATCTTCACTGCCGAGACGATCTTCGAAGCGGAACAGACCGGGGAAGCTTTCGACATCGGCGGATGGTTTCAAGTTCGCGCCCTATCGACGTAGGGTTGGCCATATTTGAGCATGCGTTTCTTTATCAAGTCACCCGCGACGCGGGAACGGCGCT
>JASJYE010000265.1 GCA_030123645.1 Candidatus Hydrogenedentota bacterium
AGGGGAGCGCTGGGAGGATCAAGTTCGTATAGGCTCAGCATTTCCTCCGCGTCCTCGTCATATGTTGTCAAGTACGGCCCTTTTTCGCCCCTGATTGTGCCGTGAGTGTGCCATAGAGTTAAGGGAAGGATTTTCGGATAGGCCTACAGGGGGAATGAGCGAACAGAATGCCCTTAAAACAAGGGCTATTCGCTGGTGCCGGAGGTGGGACTCGAACCCACACGGTGTTGCCACCACTGGATTTTGAGTCCAGCGCGTCTGCCAATTTCGCCACTCCGGCGGAGACACAGCGAGTATAGCGGAGGGCCGGGCGCGTTTACCAGACGCCGTCCGAGGGATCTCGCTCAAGGGTACGCTGGTCGTCGTTGGGCAAGGCGGATAGAAAGTTGAGGCCGGTAAGTTCCTCGAGATAGTCGATGCTGACGAGAAAATCACTGATGTCACTATCTACCGTTCTTTCATTTGGCAGCAGAAAGGCGAGGACCTGAACGTTGTCCGTTTCATTTCCATCGACAACGATTTTGAAGAAGTGCGTAGGAACGGCGACGTTGCCGTCTCCGATGACCCGATAGCTCACCTCGCCGTTAACTGGAACGAAGGCGGGACCCGTAATGATGGTGAGGGTGCCTCTTTGGCTAACCCAGCCTCGGACGGCGCTTTCCAAAGTTCGCCAGATACCGCGATTGAATCCTCCGCCGACCTGGGGGGCCATGTTGGAGAGCAGAAAGCTTTCGGACATCACTGTCTCGCTTCTTACCATGGCGGCTGCGGGGGCCATGTGCCCGCGGTCGAAGCCGCTTCCCCGGTAGTCCCTCAGTTCCGAGCGCGATCCGGCGGGTATGGTGGGGTTCGGCCGGAAGTCATCGCTGCGGTCCCGACTCCCGGCGAGATCTTCCCGGCTGAGTTCGTATTGCACCCAAAGTGCTATCTTGAGACGGGGGTCGTAAGCGAGCACATAGCCTTCGCGAACGCGCTCATAGACGGCCTGCGGCTTACCGATGCCAAGATGCCGCTCCACGTAAGCCTGATCTGTGGGCCGGTGCGGAAAGGTGGGGTCGTCGAGAAGATCAATTTCGATCTGCGGCTCGGGCGGGTCCCCCGGGTATCGCCGGACGAGTGTACGGTAGATCCAGCCGCTCGGGCCGCCCGCGCCGAGTTGCGCGTGGTAGTATCCGTTGTCCTGCTCGTTTTGGAGCAGGAGCAGAACTTCGCCCCGTTCCAAACGGCGCAGCACGGCGGCACTGCGTTCCGCAGCGGCTTTGAGCGTCGCGTTTCGCCTGACTTCAAGGTAGTCGGCCCTCGCAACGCTGAAAAGAGAACATGCGACGACTGCGATCGAGATGATGGATAGCCTGATGCGCATTGTATCGCTCCTCATATTCATGTAGGCAGCTCAGGTACTCTTAGCCCCGGTCAGACACGCCCTTTTCTTCTTCTCTTCCTTCTTCTTGTCATCGACTTCCTCTTGCGCTGTGCTCTTGAAGCCCATCACCTCGCGAAAGAGTTTAATCGATGCCTTGCTGCCGCCCGCGATCACCGCACCGGTAATAATCTCACCAAATAACGTCATGCTATCCTTGAGTACGATAATGCTGATGCGTCAAATTTCCAATAGATACAAATGATCGCGCCCAGAATTACTGCGATCATTTCCTTCATGCCCTTCACGCCCCTCTTCTTTATGCGATCGATATAGATGCGGCTTTCGAAGAACGGGGCCAGCGCTCTCTCGAGTAAGAACGAGAGTATGACGATAACCGATAGAACTTCGATGACTCTTTCCCAGTCTACGTGGAATAGATTCGGATCCATGGCCCGCCCCTCCTGTGGTGGATTGCCGCAGGGGCACTGATATCGTCCGAGCGGCTGGACGACAAATGGTCCACCCGTGGCGCTGAGTAGAATCTAATAATAATATCCCTCAGGTACACATGTGTCAATAGGGCTATTCCCGAATGTAGATGTGCTGGAGAGAATGGCGTTAGGGGCACAATTGCTTGGCGATGCGGCCCGGTGCAAGGTCGCTTCAGGAGAAATCCAATCGCTGCCGCCGATTCCCGAATTGAGCCTAGCCCGGGTCATCCGTGTGGAGCTCTCTCAGCGTGTCCACGAGAAGCTCCAGGAACTCGGCTTGGACCTCGGGGGTGAAGTGGCAGGAATCGGCGAAGTTATCGGCCTCTTCGAGTCTGCTAGTGTCCAAGAACGTGTATCGGTCACGGTGCATTTCAATTACTTCGTTGTGCGCCTGGATGCCCTTCGCGACGTGGCTGGGCAGGCCCCATTGTTCCGTTAAGCGAATTAGCTCCTGCTCGGTCCTTCCGGTTTCGCGTCCCGCCGCGTAGTCTGCGAGCGCGGGGTGAAATGCAAAGCGCGGAACGATAAGCGCGCTTTCGTTTTCCTCTGCCAGCCGGGCAATCTCGAGAAGGTTTTGCTCAAAAGCGGCCCGTGATTTAATGTCGTCTCCGTATTGCAGCCAGTCTTCGCGGGGGAAGGCGATATGCACAAGATTTCGTCCGAAGAGGCGGGTTTCGCGAAGCTGCGTGACGAGGCGCTCGATTCGGAACACGAGAGCGGAGTGGAGCATAAAGCGTAAGGCGGGGTTCCGCCCGCCGAAGACGGTGTTGGTGAGGCGGTAGAAGAAGTAGTGGTTGTAGTCTTCCGAAAACAGCTCGGGCGGGACGTTGTTCGCACGCACGTCGTTGATGCCATGGTAGAAGATGACGTAATCGAAACGGTACCCGCGATCGAGCACGTATCGATATTTGGTCAGGCTGTCGCGCGATGAATGGGCAGTCTGGGCAAGGTTGTAGACGCGGACGGGAATATCGAAGGCCTTCTCGAGGGTATTCTCACGTCCGGCGAAGTAGAGCACGGAACCCCCAAGGAGAAGGACGTTTACGCCTTCTTCGGTGTAGTCGTGGAGCTGCTCGTAGAGCGGCGGGTACACAATGTGCTCGACGGGATAGAAAAATGGGAAACCGCGCTCGGTGGCGTAGATCGCCCTGCTGCCGATTTCAAGTAGGACGAGGGCGACGGCGCAGGAGCCCAAGAGCAGAAATAGTTCGGCCTGGCGCTCGCGCCATACGCGTCGCGGATTGAGCCAGGGACGGTGCGCGAGAATCTTATTTGGGTAGAAGGCAATGTATAGGCCGAGCGCGAGCCCGGCGGCCCCCAAGATGAAAACGAGGGGCTGCTCGAGCAGGGCCGAACGCACGGGTGTCTCTCCCCCACGCCCCGTGTACAGGAGCCGAATGACGAGGGCGGCCCCGGCGGCCGATACGATGGCCAGAATGAGACCGGCGATGCGGCACGCGGCCGCCCAGAGTGGCCGGGGCACGATATCCTCCTTGGAGCATTTTAAGATTATACTGATACGTTTGCTGCTACCGGGCTGTCGTCCGAAAACGGGTGCCACCGCCAAACTCGTTTGGGGGTGTCTTCGAAGCCGCCACCGCACACCCCCAAGCTGCGCTTGACGGTGGCACCCGTGATTTCCTCTTCCTTAACGATTTCATGCTCACAACTGACAGAACGTATCTATCTAATCTTAAAATGCTCTAGTGCCTCGCACTTGTACGCAGGCGGGACCGTCAGGTTGTCGAGGTCGCCTCGCCGAGTTCCACCGTGACGGAAAGGCCTGTGGCGCCGGGGGCGTCGTGGACTTCGAATTCCTCGATTGAGAGCATTCGCGTGATGTCTATGACGGTATGGTCGAGGGCGGCCCTGTCATCGACGCTGCAGGTGACATCGACGCGCTGGACGGGGGCCTTGATGCTGATGTTGGCTTCGGCCTTCGCCTTCCGGACCGCCTCAACGACTTCCATCGTCAGCGGCCAGGACCTGGGGCTTTCCGGCTCGGGAACCGACGCGATTTCCTCGAGCGTCATCCAGGGACTCTTGTGGATGGAGGCGTGCATGCCAGGGTCACCGCTATAGGCCCAATGCCACACTTCCTCAGTGATATAAGGCAGGAAAGGCGCGAACATGCGCACGAGCGCACGGTGCATGATCCGGAGCGTCGAGGCGGCGGACAGGCGTCCCTCGGTAAGGGTCTCGTCGTAGGTCCGGGGTTTGGCAATTTCGATGTAGTTGTCGCAGAAGATGTTCCAGAAGAACTCTTCGGTCAGCGTGAGGGCCTGTGCGTAGTCGAAATCGTCGAAGGCGCTTGTCGCACGCTTGATGAGGGGTCGCAACTGGGCGATCGCCGCGCGATCGGTCTCGGTCGTGATCTTGTCCGGGCCGAGCTCGGATGGATCGATGCCGCTGAAACGATCGATGGCGAATTTGCTGGCGTTAAATAGTTTTGTGCAGAGCCTCTTGCCGACTTTAAAGAGCTGCTCGTCGTAGGCGGTATCCACGCCGAGGCGCGCGCGCGCGGGCCAGTACC
>JASJYE010000266.1 GCA_030123645.1 Candidatus Hydrogenedentota bacterium
AGCCCCAAGGGAATCCCCAAAATGATTCAACGTTCGTTGATACTGCTCTAGGTCTGGATTAAGGAAGGCGGCAAGGCTGCCGTCCCGGTCGGCGCGGGCGAGCCAGGCGGCGATGGTATAAGCGTCGTGCTGATCCGAGGTGCGCCCCTCGCGGGCGAAGCCGCGGCTCCACAGCGCCGGATAGACCTCGGCAATTGCCGACCGACCCTCAGGAATATCCCATCCGTCGAACGGCCAGAAATGGATGCGCAGTCCGAGTTCTTGGCGAATGAAGCGCAGCCAGGGGATGCCGGAATGGGTCGATTTTGCCACCGATCCCTGCACGTCGAAATGAAATACCGATTTTGCTGCGCCGGCGCGTTCATCGGTCAAGCGTCGCCATCGGGCGTTGCCCATGCGCGCCGCACCATTGCCCACCGAGCCGTCGCGCACGAAGTCCACATAGGTGTCGTCCTCGTCGGTCGGCCAGTGGCGCTGGAAGTCGTCGAGGAAGGCGGGCCAGTCGGGCGCAAGGCCGTGGACCTCGAAATAACGCAGCGGGAATGAGAAGCCGTGGTCCATGCCGACCAGAGTTGGCACGTCCTCCGATAGCCTCTCAACCAGCCAATGGGCGACACCCTTTCTGGTCCAGTATTTGCGCGGTGATGGCGGTGGGAGCACTTCGACAGGTGGTGCATCACCTTCGGCCAAGTAGACGCGGAGGCCCTTGAGACTGGCAGTCGGTGTCTGCGCGCCGGAATAGTCGATGCCGATATAGCGGGCGAAGGCCATCACGGTATCTCAGGCCAGTCGAGCCTTGCCAAATCGTTCGCCGGCACATTGCCATGCGCATTGAACGCCGCATCTAGCCGCTCATTTAGCCAAGCAAACCCCTGCGAAGAAAGCTCTACTGCGGCGTGTTGCCGATACGCCTTACGCGGGTTGGTGTTGCCTTCGCCTTGAGCTGCGTTGCGCTGTGTGGGCGCAAAAGAATTCGCTCCCAGAACGTCCATGAGTTCGTTTAGGGAGACACCATTTGCCATCGTGCCCGCAACGAACTCAGCGTGATCAACCCGAACATATCTTGGCCAAGTCTCCTTCCAAGAGCGGAGCGCAATATCCTCTGGCGTCGCGGCGTCACGTCCGGGCTCATGCCGCAGTCCAATTGCGTGACCGAACACAACGATGTCATTCGGATCCCTGGTCAATCACGCGATAAAGATCCGAGCACCGTCCTTGACACCACGCGGGCGCTTTTTAGCTGGATAGGCAACGGCCCAATGGCAACCGGCACGTTCGATCTCCTCCATCGTCGAGAAAGACAATGTAACCCGATTGTGACCCTCCCCAAGGAACTTGACGAACACCTGCGAAAAGTCCGATGCATAAAATGTGAGGTGTGTTGGATCAGGCGCGGTCCCCGCATCAACGCCTTCATCACCAAGGCCGCCTAGCTGGCCACGCCGCCCGCCCTTGGCCAAATAGTCGGTGACCTGCTGCTCCCATCCATCCAAACGTTCGACTGTAAGGTTACCCGGACCGGCCGATGCCGATGCCCAATTTGCCGCCACCCATATAGGCTTCATAGATTTCGCCGTAGTTACCGACTTCCTTGATGAGGTTATGGGCCCTATCCTTCATTCAGGTTGCCCTCAGCGCCTCTTTTCCTCCGCGTCCGGCGTTTCGGGCGCGAACAGGTCGGAAAAATCGGGCGGCCGCCAGTTCCGTGCGCAGCTTCCGTGTGGATGAATATCACTCATTCGCAGAGCTCCGTTCCCCTTGGCCGGATTCGGACCAGCTCCGGGCGCAGACAGCGCGCGCCATGCCCGCGTGATCAGCCGGCTCATGGCCGTATCTCCGGATTTCAATTGCCCCGCCATCGCTTGCCCCTTTCCCTATTCGCAACAGGTTTCGCTTTAGCGTGTCCCGATATGCGGCGAAGCATGCCGTAAACACGGAGCCTGACATTGCACATCAGCCATGCGGCGGCTCATGCGAGGCATTATAACCGTTGCTGTTTTCAGGAGAATGGGATAAAGGTGGAATAGTATATCCCAATTTACAGGATAATAAATGGATCGCCTCGCGGCAATGCGCGTGTTCGTCGCTGTGGTCGAAGCGCAAGGATTTTCAGCGGCCTCCCGGGCGTTACGGATGCCGCTGTCCACGGTCAGCCGAAAAATAGCGGAGCTTGAGAGCCATATTGGCGCTCAATTGCTGACTCGCTCCACGCGCAAGGTCATCGTCACCGACAGCGGGTGGCATTACTACGAGGACGCTCGTGGAATCCTCGACGCCGTCGAGGATGCGGAGCACCGAGTTTCTGGAGAATATCAACAACCGAAGGGGCATTTGACAATTACGGCGCCAACGCTGTTCGGTCGCCGTATCCTGCTACCGATCGCCAATAGCTTTATGCGAATCCATCACGACATTTCCATTCGGTTCCAGTTGACAAATGCCGTCGTGGATTTACTGGCGGAGCATATCAATCTGGGAATCAGAATCGGTAAGCTGGCGGACAGTTCCATGATCGCCACTCAGGTGGGAACGATACGCGAGATCGTATGTGCGAGCCCACATTACCTCTCCCAATACGGTCGTCCCCTCTCGCCGAGCAAACTCGCCGGGCATCAATGCATTACATATGCCAGGTCTGACGCCCCAAAAGAGTGGGTGTTCAAGTCGGCGAAGGAGAAGATTCAACGTGTCCCGATCCAGGCTAAGCTGGCGCTGAACTCGGTAGAGGGGATCGTAATCGCGGCCGTGCAGGATGCCGGTGTGGCAATGGTGTATTCCTATCAGGCCGCACACCATATCGCCGATGGTCGCTTGGAGATTCTTTTGAGCGACTATGAGATCGATCCGCTGCCGGTGAGTTTCATCTACCCTCAAGGCGAGCTGGTTCCACAAAAAGTAAGAGCCTTCATCGACTTCGCCATGCCGCGCATTCGCGAGCAGCTTGAAATCGTCGCGGCGCAATGTGCGCAATGATCCCGCTTGATGCCCGTTATCAGGGGGTGAGCGGACTCAATTTGCGGTCTTCGCCGACAGCCGATATTCACCCATATCCGTCAATTTTCAGGTAGCCCGGCTTTGCGCAGGCCGTCGACGTAATGCTCCGCAAATTCGTCAAAATTTGGGAACTGGCTCCTAAGCCACACGCAGGAATAATCAGGCTGTAAATGACGCAACTGCTCAATTGGCTCTTGGGCTTCCTTTTTACGTCCTAGGTGGCCGAGAGCGGAGATCAACGGCACATACGGATAAAAGCCGGCGTTCGAACTGAGAAGGGCGCGACGTTCCACGTCAACGGCTTCTTCGTATCGTTTGAGCCCGAGTAAAGCGATGGCTTGATGATGCACGAATACCCAATTATGCGGATCACGGGGGCTTAAACGCGCTGCCACTTCGAGCATTTCGAGCGCTTCCCCAAATCGGCGAAGATATAAAAGTGCGTCGCCCAGGCCGAAGTACGCATGCGGTAATGAGGGGTTGAGGTCGATGGCCATTTGGCATTCGGCGTGGGCTTTGTGATATTCGCCGCGTTTGGCAAGTATTCTCCCCAAGACAAAATGAGCATTGGCGTCGTGATCATCGATCGCAATACTGCGCCGCGCGGCGTCATAACCTCGATCAAGCTGATCTCCCCGGACTTTCGGATCGTTGTACATCCACTCTTGGAACAGCGCGTAGGCCAGGCCCGAATGAGCCGCGGCAAACTCGGGATCGAGCCGGACGGCTTTTTCGAACAGGGGTTCGGCCGCAACGAAGGCCTCCAAGGTAAATTGATGGATATGCCATATGCCGCGCTGATAACACTCCCACGCACTCAAGCTTTCGGGCGGCCTGCGACGGGCGATGACCTGTTCGGCATGGTCGATTTCGGGAACGATGGTGGCCGATATGGTTGTTGCGATCTCATCCTGGAGGGCAAAGATATCACTCAGCTCGCGGTCGTAGCGCTCGGCCCAGAGATGATCGCCCTTCTTCGCATCGATGAGCTGGACAGTGATGCGAACCTTGTCACCAAAGCGACGAACGCTCCCTTCGACAACGTATCGGGCACCAAGCTCGGTTGCGACCATCCGAACGTCGCGCGATTTCCCTTTGTAGGAAAATGTGGAATTACGGGCGATCACGCTCAGCGAGCGAAATCGCGACAGCTCCGTAATGAGGTCCTCGGTAATGCCGTCGGAGAAATACTCCTGCTCCGCATCGCCCGACATGTTGTCGAACGGCAGCACCGCGATCGAGGGCTTGTCGGAGAGCGGCGGGGGCTCGTCCGTCGCGAGCGGCACGGCCGGCGCGGCCCCGTCACCCGCAAGCCAACGCCACACCCGCACCGGGCGGTCGATGTTCTTGACCGCCTTCTCGCCGAGGTCCTC
>JASJYE010000021.1 GCA_030123645.1 Candidatus Hydrogenedentota bacterium
TTCTAGGCTTTCGAGCACCGCGATGGTCAGCATGTAGATCATGTAGACGTTCGGGCGGAACTTGCCGTTCGAAACAGCGATTAATCGGCCCTTGAGCAACGAGGCGACGGTGTTGGCTTCGAACGCACCCCCAAACGAGTTTGGCGGTGGCACCCTTCGCCGGCTCACGGTGTAGTAGTGTCAAACGGACCCATGTGAACTAAAGGCGCTCTAGCCTTGGGTTGTGAGGGCCTATTTCGTGTCTGGGCGCGTTCTCGTTCGCGACCGAAGGCTCCCCTAACCCCTCCCAGCCGGGGAAGCGCATTTACTGGGGCTGAGCGTTCTGGCGTTGTATCTTTTTCGCGGCTATGGGATACTACCTGCGTTATGATTTCCGCTACACCGGGTTGACGCCGTGATCACGAAGTATGTCCTCATCATCCTCGCCGTATCCGGCGCGGTCTCCGCTCAAGAGCCCGCCGACCCCGCCGGCGCATTTTGGCGGCAGGCGGTACTCTACCGGGACGAGTGGGGCGTCCCGCATATCTACGCTGACAACACCCGCGCGATGGCCTTTGCCTTCGGATACGCGCAGGCCGCAGACCATCTCGAAGCGATGCTCATGGCCTACCGCATGGCGAACGGACGCGCGTCGGAGGTCCTCGGTGAGGCGCTGGCCGCGTCGGACGAGCTTGCGATCCGACTCGCGCACGCCGACCTGGCCTACGCGGCCTATCAGCGCGCCGATGCAGTTACCCTGGATCTCTGCGAGGGCTTCGCGCAGGGCGTGAACGCCTGGCTCCTCGAGCATCCCAACGACGCCCCGGCCTGGGCAGAGGGCGTCCACCCGGCGGACATCCTGGCGCTTCTGCATCGTTATCTTTTGAGCATGGCGCCATTCGACTATCCCGAGTCTACACATCTTCTTCCCGGCACACCCTCGGCAAACGCGTGGGCGGTTGCGCCGTCGATGTCGAAAAACGGCGACGCCATGCTCGTAATAAATCCCCACACCCGATACGACGGCCCATATCAGTGGTACGAGGCGCACCTTGCCACGAAAGAGCTCAACGTCTACGGCTGCACCTTGTTCGGCTTGCCGGTGATCCTCATGGGGCACAACGATACCCTGGGTTGGGCACTGTCCCCCAATCAGGCGGACATCGCCGACATATACGTCGAGTACCCGCCGAAGGCGCCCGCGCGCAATCCGAAATCGTTCATGCCGGGACGCAACGCGGTGCATTATCAAGGCGTGCCCTATACCGTCAACGCCTACAGGTCATTCTACGTCAAGGGCGAGAACGGCTTTGATAAGCGCACCGTGGCCCAGCAACGCACGATGCACGGGCCCGTGGTAGCGACGGCAGGCGGGCGTCCCCTGACATGGCGCGTTGGAGGCTACACCGACTTCGGTGGAATACGCCAACTCTTTGACATGGGTCTGGCGAGCGACCTGAATCAATTTCGAAGCGTTGTGGATCGGCAGCAACTTTCATCTTTCCATGTGCTGTATGCCGATCGCGCCGGCAATATCTGGTACCAGTACAACGCGCGGGTAGGCCGAAAACCGGACGCCGTGGGCGCGCCCGGAAGTCCCATGGCCTCCGTGGAGTCGGTGTACGACTTTCCGCTATCGACCATCGAGGGCCTCTTCGAGTGGGGGAACCTGATCGCGCCCGACGCGTTGCCGTGGTCGCTCAATCCAAAAGCGGGCTATTTACAAGCCTGCGGCACCCCGCCGTGGCTCGTCACGGCGAACAGCGGGTCGGGTGCGGCCAATTGGCCCACGTGGCTGGTCCGAGACTCCGATTCCTATCGTGCAAAGCGGGTCAGGCGGCTTTTCTCGATGGGACCGCGCTCCTTTCGCGACCTGCAGGCGATGCTCTTCGACATCGTCGTCCCGCTGGCCGCCGAAGCTGTCCCCTTTCTGTTTTGGGCGGCGGAATCTAACCCCAACTGGCTGTCGCGTGCACATCCGGATCTATTGGTGGGCCTCGAGATGCTTCGGGACTGGAATTATCTGGCCTCCACGGACAGCATGGCGATGACGTTTTTCCACGTCTGGTGGTCCGTATTGCGACTTGGCACCGATGGAAACGTCATGCGGGACGAGGCGCTCCATGCGCGCATCCAAGAGAACGCGCCATGGTTTCAAATCTACGCATTGGAATCGGCGGCGGAGGGCGCAAAACTCCTGCGCAACGAATTTCAGACGATGAGCGTGCCGTGGGGCGAGGTGCACACCATCCGCCGTGGCCGTCGAGAGGAACCGCTCCCCGGGGCGCACAGCGGCGGACCCATTTTCGCGTCGGCCGATCAGACCTACGTGCGGGGGAAATGGCAGGTCGACGGGGGCTACGGCTTTGCCATGGTGGTCCGTTTCAGTGAGGAACCGCAAGCGGTCACGCTCGTGCCCTTTGGGACTTCAGAGGACGCCAACTCGCCGCATTACAGCGACCAGTTGGATCTTCTAGTGCAGCGCCGCTTGAAAGTGGCCTCTTTCAAGCGCGAGGACGTCGAGCGCCGGGCCGCCTCGGCCTACGGCACAGGGATCCTGTTGCGCGCTCGGGGAGACGAGGCCGCTGTGTTCATCGAGGCCGCGGCCCCGGTGAAAGCGCGGCTTGCAGTCTCAGACCAGCTGAACGCGCCGTTGCCGCCCGCGACCGTCGCGTTTACGCCCTTCGTAGAGCCTGTTGTCACGCCCGCCTCAGTACCTGTGACCATCGTCGTGCAACTGGCCGTACCTGCCGAAATCTGTGCCTTCGAAAACCTCGCGAAGCTCGCGGTGTTCGGATACCATCCCGTCGTCGGCTGGACCTACGTGCCCGAGCAGGCCCTTGACTACGATCGGCGCACCTTTGCCGCACAGGTCTACGAGTCCCAAGTATATGCCGTCCTGGGCGCGGAGTCATTGCGTCTCCAGGGCGCGGCGGCGCCGCCGGGGCGTCTCGCAGGCGCCCCGGAAGATTCCTCTGCGCGCGAGCCTGCTACTTCCACGCTCCGATCGTCCGGAGGGCGTGAAGTAACCGACGTCGCTCGAAACGAAGACGCGGCAGTCGTCGATCTTTCTCAAGAAGACCGCAGGCGCGTCGCCGGTCTCTTGCCCAGGGCGCCGCTGGTACCGGATGGCACGCCAAATTACATCCCTCCTCAACGCACCCCTGGTGGATTGAGGGCCATTACCCCGGCCGTACCGCCAGGATGGGTCCCGCAAAGGGATTGGCCCGTTGGGGTGCCGCCTCCGCGCGCGGTCCCACCCAGGAATTTTGGCCCCCGGCCACTTGTGAGTTCTCCGCGGACCTATGTACCTGCAACAAGTCCGGAGGCAGACGCCGTGCCGGCTCAACCTTCGGAAAGTCCTGTCGTCGAACAAGCGGAGTCCCCGAAAATCGAGCCGGAGAATGCCATCGAGACGCGACCCGCGGCCGCGATCGACACTCCTGAACCACCGCCGACTCGAGTGGCCGCTTCCCCGGAGAGGCCAGCCCCCTTGCCGGTTAGGGGCCGGGTCGTGTGGAGTGACCAGTCGCCGTCTGAACTC
This sequence comes from Candidatus Hydrogenedentota bacterium, assembly GCA_030123645.1. GTDB lineage: Bacteria > Hydrogenedentota > Hydrogenedentia > Hydrogenedentales > JASJYE01. The sequence continues at coordinate 3,524 of JASJYE010000021.1, forward strand.
TTCAAGCCCGTCGACACCGGCCGGGAGTCGTTCCTTCTTGCGCCCGAGCCTTCGCGGGCGTCGCCCATGTTAATTGGCAAAGAGCTTGAGTTGCGTCCTCCCTACAAGGGGGCGCTCTTCCGTATCCACGCGGCAAGGAGTGTCCGGGCACAGGTCATTCTTCGCGAGGTCCCGCCCGAGGCATTTCCCCCAGGGTTCGCGGCCTTTTCACCGGTCTTTGAAGTGCTCTACAGCCCTTCCACAGTCGTAGGCACGACCGCGCTGAGCATCGCGCTCGAGCCCGGCGCATATGCTCCGGAACGTTTCGCCGAACTCAAGCTGTACGCCTACGACCGCGCGAAAGGCTGGACGCCCATGTATCGCCAGAAATCAAATCCAGAAACACGGAGCTTTAGCGCGCTCGATCCGGCCTTTCGCATTTACGCCGTGCTGGGCCCACGGGAAGCCGCGCTAAATCCGTAGCGGAGCCGGAGCGGCAAACGGGCCGATAGAAACTTAAGGTGCTCTAGCCGCCGGGACTTTCGTCGAGTTGATCGCGCTTGTTCTCGATATCCTTGAATTCCTCGGCCGTGTCGGGGGGGTCTTTGGCTTCTTCAATCGTCGGCCATTCCGGCGTGAGCCGTGCGTTGAGGGCGGTGTAATCTTGCCACTTCTCAGGCACTTCCTCTTCCGGAAAGATAGCGGTCACGGGGCATTCATCGACGCACACGCCACAGTCGATGCACTCCTCCGGATCGATCACCAACATGTTCGCCCCCTCCTTAAAGCAGGCGACAGGGCAGACGCTGACGCAGTCGGTATACTTGCACTTGATGCAGGGTTCAGTGACGACAAAGGTCATAACTCTTCTCTCCAGTAACGCGCAGCATTCGTGCGGCGCACTCTAAACAGGCAGCCGTGAAACCCTCGCGAGGCCGGCGGCGGTCTTGCACAGGCATGCGGTGAGGGCAGAGTGTAGCAACCCGAGTTCCCCGCGATCAACCAGAAATCGCCCGTGCCGCCGCCCTAAGTGCCCGGTTCCATGCGCAGCTGCACCCGCTTGTTTGCACCATGCGCCGTCGCTTACAATCGACCGCTAGGAGGAACTGCTGCAGATGTCAATGAGGCCAACATTCGTGGTGCTCTGTGCATTCCTTGTGTCCGGACCGTCGGCGGGCGTCGCGACGCTATCAGACCCCGTTTCATCTGAAAGGCCGCTGTTTATCTTTCCGGCGCCTGGAGGGGACGCGCCCGACGGCCTCGCCCATGCCGACCGTATCCTGTCCGCGTGGCAGATGCTTCCTGAATCGTTGCGTCCCCTCTGCGTCTTCGAGCTCGAGAGCCCTGTCACGGATGAGGCCTTCTGGCCCGACCGTTTTCGCGACGTATTGCGCGAAATGCAGTTTTCCTCCATCCCCGTCATGGTACGCATTGCCAACGGCGATCCGCGCGCAATCTACCCCTTAGCCGAGCTGGCCCTGTTGCTTGAAGAATTCACGACCATTCGCGGCGTTCACGTGGAAGGTTTAACTTTCAACGAGTACTACGCCTTTGGCGAAAGCGATCCGCTCGGCATCCCTCCGCAGGCGAAGTGGCTGATGGAGGCGATCGAAGTCGCTGGCCGCTACGGCCGGCTGATCACCATAGAGCTGGACGAGATGCACTGGCCGCGAATTATGTCCAACGCGTGGTGCAAGCCATTGTACGACACCATCCGCCGGAACAAGGAAAACGTGGTCCCGTTGAACGGCCAGCATGGCCCCCACAATATTGCGCGAACGAGCGCACTCCTGGGGCTCTGGCTCGAGGAAGCCGTGGACCAGTGGGGGCTCGGATGCTCGTCAGATTGGTACCGCCAGGCGGGATTCATCGAGCCCGGTGTCTTCGGCGTGGCGGGCGATGAAGTTCAGATGCCGCCTGCGCTGTATCGCGCCATGATTCTAAACGGGGCGATGGCAGGCGCGGCGGCGTATCGCTTCGAGCGCCCCGAGGACATGTGGTTCGGGGCCCAGCGCCATAACTGGGACAACGTGATCCTGCCCACGCTGATCGAAATCGTCGATCGGGGATACATCGCGCCCAAGGACCTCGTGCAGCGCAAGATCCGCATTGCCTACCGCCTAAATCCCGCGCAGACGTCAAAGGAGTTCCACGCAAATCTCGTCGATATTGACGTCGTGTACGGCGAGGGCCGCATGCTGCGGGGGGCTTACGGAGTGGAGCGGCCCGGGCAGGTGCCGGAACTCATCCCCAATACCGGGCGCTACTATTGGATACCGATCCTCTCCCCCTATGCCTTGGACGAAGTGCTGCGACAGTTCGAGGAGGTCATTTTGCCGGGCGCGATGCTCGACGCCCAATCCTGGCGGGAGCGTCTGGATCTCTACTACCCGCCGGACGGCGAGGGAAGCGCATTCATCAGCCGGGTCGGGCGGGGCATCTTCGTGCTGCACACGCGCGAGAATCTGTACGAAGAGCAGACCTTCCGGCTCGAGGCCTTGCCCTCGCCCGTAAGATCCATCTCCGCCGAGCGTCACGAAGAAGGGATCGAGCTGTCATGGCCCTTTCGTGAGGGCGACCTCTTCTATCGTGTGTATCGGCGCGTACTCCCTGAGACGGAATACACCTTAGTTGCGAGCGACATTGATGGCCGGCGCTACCTTGATACGACGGCCGCTAACTTGGGGACCGTCGCGTACACCGTAACGGCCCTCACGAACGAACGCGAGCCTTACGAAGGAACGGTCAACTACGGGGATTACCTCGTCTTCAATTCGGCCGAAAGCCGTATCGGCGACGAGGTCATGCTGGACTCCTTCACGCGTACCGCTTCGAGCGCGGCAATCGTAGCGCCCGGCGACAATAGGCCAAAGACTCAAGAATGGTGGCCGACCGGCTTGGACGGCCTTGGCGACAACGAGGTCTTCGTTGCGCGGGCCATCGCTGCGCGCATCGAAGAGTGGGAGCAGGCCTTTAGCGCGGAGGACCTCGAGCGCGTCGTGGGTCTCTACGCTCACGACTACCAAGATGCCTCGGGGCATAGCCGCGAATACGTCCGAAGCGCCTACGATCTACTTTTCAAGCTGTATCGAGCAGGGCAGATGCATCGCCAAATTCGAAGTTGGGACCTCAGCGCCTATTCCGAAAGCGGAGAGGTTGGCCTGGTGTTGTATTGCCGCTTTACCGCCATCGACGAATCGGACGCGAGGGGGCGCTATGCGGACCTGCCGGTATCCTTCCCCGATGTGCCCAGCGGCGAGGTCCGGCTGACCTTCGCCCAACGTGACGACGCTTGGCGCATCCTTCGCTCGGACCCGCCCCTGCCCCATCTCGACGACATCATCGTCAATCCATAACCCCCTCGCCGTCCTCGTAATCGTCCAGCCCGAGCTCACGCGCAAGCCCTTCGAGGCCGCCACCTTGTTGACCCACACAGGCGCTTGCGGTGTCTGTAACGCAAGAACTTCCACCGGATAGCCTCCCCTGCGACCGCTGCCCTCTTTTGCCCATCGAAGCGAACAATGGATTAGAAACAAAGGCTTTACGGGCCTTTTTCTCATAATTTCGCAGACTATGGTACGATTTTTCCTAGGGGGAAGGACCGTGACGCATCCATCACCATCGCCGCTTCAGGTGGGCCGCGAGTGCTACCTGCGTACGTCGGGCCGCCTCCTCGTCGTTGAGGTCCTTGGGATTTCCGGCAACACCGTTTGGGTCAGCTATCCGTCGACCGATGCGCTCGCCGAGGGCTCAGGCGTCGAGCTCGAGTTTCACGATGGCGACGGTTCCATCGGCTACCATGCGCGCGTCGCCGTTGTCCCGCGTCATCCCGGCAACGGCCTCATGCTTGAACGCAGTGAGACCGCCTCGCGGCGGCCTGGACGACACGATTGGCGCGTCGCGACGGACTTTTCGGTGTGGGTGCGGAGCCCGGGCAAGTGGAGGAAGCTCAAAGGCCGGATGCTGGACCTTGCGCAGAACGGCGCCTTGATTGAGACCTCCGCGCCCCTCGAGGCCGGCGAAATGCTGGAGCTGATTTTTCAGTTACCCGAATTCGCCGCGCACCAGCTCGTGGCCCAAGTCGTGTACAGCGACAAGGCCGCGTCGAAGGGCGTAAACCGCTTCGGCCTGCGATTCGTTGAGGTGAAAAAACGCGCCCGCAACGCCATCACGTGGTTTCTATACGACCGGGTTCGCGAGTTGTACCCGGACGAATTGAAGGAACTCTATCCTCGAGCCACTTCTAAAGCCGCCACAGCGAAAGACAATGAGGAGCAGCGCGCTCCGGTGCTCTAAGAGACAGATTCTGCGTAAAACGATTCTATGATGTCGGCAAAATCCTGCTCGATGACCCTTCGCTTAAGTTTCATCGTCGGCGTCATCTCGCCGGCCTCGATCGTAAACTCGCGCGGCAAGACTTTGTAGCGGCGAACGTTCTCATAGCGGGCCAGTTCCGCATTTGCCCGGTCCACGGCGCCCTGCACACGCCGGACAATCAACTCGCTCTCGATCATTTCTTCGAGCGTCCTGCCGGAGAGCTCAGGGTGCTCCCGGAGGTTTTCCAACTCCTCGGCGGAAAGAGTGATGAGCGCCGAAAGGAATCTGCGCTGGTCGCCAATTACGAGCACCTGAGAAATTAGGGGCTCGCGGTTGATGAGTAGTTCAATGTTGCTCGGCGCTATGTTCTTTCCTCCCGCAGTGATGAGCAGGTTCTTCTTACGGTCCGTAATGCGGAGGAAACCGTCGTCGTCGATCTCGCCGATGTCGCCCGTGTGTAGCCAGCCCTCCTCGTCGATCGTTGCCGCGGTCTCTTCGGGCATGTTGAGGTAGCCCTGAAATACGCCGTCCCCTCGAACAAGAATTTCGCCGTCCTCGACGATCTTACACTCAAAGCCGGGCAGGGGCGTGCCGACGGTACCGGGCTTGTTTTTTCCGAAGTAATTCATGTGGCTGACGCCCGCGCTCTCAGTCATTCCGTACACTTCGAGGAAGGGCAGCCCCACGGCATTGAAGAAATCGACGATCTCCCGTGCGATGGGCGCAGCGCCGCACACCATGAACCGGACCCGGCCGCCAAGCGACATGCGCACCTTCGAGAGCACCAGCCGATCGGCGATTTTGTGCAGGGCCGCTTTCGTTAGCGGGACCGGCCTTCCCTGGATCTGGTGCTCTGCGACCGACGCACCGGCTTTGACTGCCCAGTTGAAGAGGGCCCGGCGGGCGGGCGACGCGCTTTTCACCTTTTCCATAATCGCGCCGTATGTCTTTTCATACAGCCTCGGAACGGCGCCGAGAATGGTCGGGCCCTTCTCTTGGGCCACCTCGCTGAATCGGGTCATGTCCGGCATGAAATAGGCCATGCCGCCGGAGTAGATACGATTAAAGAATCCAACGACGTGTTCCGCCACGTGGCTCAACGGCAGAAACGACACGCTGGCGGTTTCGCCGTCCAGAGAGAGGCGTTCGTGCATCCCCCTGCAGCAGAACAGACAATTCTTGTGCGAAAGCATGGCGCCCTTAGGCGGGCCCGTGGTGCCACTCGTATAGACGAGGACCGCTGTCGTGTCCGGAGTGACGGCCGCCACAGAGTCTTCGTAGGCCTTGGGGTGATCTTGCGCGTAGGCCTTCCCGCGCGCCACGAGCGTATCCAATGAGAAAATGTTACGCGACTCGTCTTCACCGGCGCCCCACGTAATGTAATAACGCACCAAGGGCGTCTTGTCTTGGATCGAAAGCGCCCGCTCGAGCCGCTCCACGTCGTCGACGGCAACAAACGCGGCCCCGGAATCGTTAATGATATAAGCCGCCTGGTCCGGCGTGCAGGTCTGGTAGACGCCCGCCGTACACCCCCCCGCGGCCATGGTGGCCAGGTCGATGAGCGTCCATTGGGGCATGGTCTCGCCCCAAACCGCCACGCGCTCACCGAATTCAAAACCGAGCGACTTGAGTCCGAGCGTCGCGTGCCGTACGGAATCGCCATATTCGCGCCATGTGACGGCCTCCCAGGCGCCGTCAACTTCATGCTCGTAGGCTACCGCGTCGGCCGATTCTACCGCCCGGCGCATGAAGACTTCGGAGATTGTTCCCGACTTCGCTATGTTTTCGCTGACCATCAAGAGACATAATACTAGGCCGGGACGCGCTACGCAAGTCCTTTAAGGGCTGTGGATTAGACACGAAAGGCCCTGGACGTTGAAATGTGCCCTGCCTCTGCGGACCTCATCCCCGCAGGGAGGCTCAGTCGATCTGAATACTGCCCTGATGTGTTTCAAGCACGACCCGATGCGTCCCCCCGTTAAGCTGCCCCTGGACCGCGTGCGTATCCCGCTCGCTCGTTCCCGCAAGCTGGAACGTACTGTATATCGTGCCCCCATCCACGTTGAGAATAAGCCATGCATCGGCAGTGCTTGGTATGGCCATGCTGATGTTTCCGTTCTCAGTGAAGACCTCGTAATCTCCTAGTATCCCCTCGAGCGCAATGATGCGGACATCGCCACCGGAGTTTCGCACGCGCACTGCAGCCCCAGGTGACTCGATGATGGTCTTGCCCTGATCGCATGTGATGTCCAAATCTCGTTTGACATTGCGCACGGATATCGTGCCGCGGGTGCCGTTTGCCGTTAACATTCCGCTGATGTCCGAGACCTCGATGTCTCCAAAGGCGTTCGTCACTTGGACGCTGTTCTGAATGTTTTTGAGCGTGACCTTTCCCTGGGCCTGCTCAACGACCACGGTGGAATTCATGTCCACGACATAAGTGTGGCCGTCCTCTGCAACGACATGGATCAGGGTCGACTTGGGGCAGCGAATCAAAAGATCGTAACGATACGACGTGCAGCCGAGCGCCACCATGTCATCCTGCACCGAAGTCGCGATTTTAAGACGTTCAGGGGATTCCTCGACTCGTAGCGCAAGACCCTCGAGGGCCATCTGCACCTTATCCACATCACTAACACGCACAATCCGCGTTGCTGTCAACTCGATTCCTTGACTATCCACACCCTCGACGCGGACATCCCCAAACATCGCCGCGTCGATTAGGATTTCGAGGCCGGGCGCAGCAGAGTAGGTGAGCGTGATGTCCTCTTGGATCGGCTTGCTCGGCCCCTGCGATAACGCCGCAACCGCAGGTTCGGACTCGGATACGTGAATGTAAATGGACTCGAATGAAGCATCGAGGTCGAAATGTTGTGAGGATTGAGGGTTCACGAGGCGACTCTGCGTCCTTTCGCCCCAAGTCTCACTATTCAAGAGCAGATCGGATTCGATTGAGCCGAATTCGACGGAAGTCTCGATGTTCGGCGAGCTATCAAATGGAAGATAAAGATGAATGGGGCCGCTTTCACTAATAACGTCCATGTCCACCTGCTCACCAGGCGCCCGGATCTCGATGGGCCCGAGGTAGTTGTTCACGTAGAGCGAGCCGGAGACATCTTCGAAATAAGCTTCTGTGCTGCGCAGAAAGAAACTGCCGCCCTTGTGCAGGCCCACTGCACGCAGGACAAACGCTCCCTTTGCCCGCGCGCGCACGACCCCGGAAATATCAGTGAGATCGATATTGCCGTACTGCGAATCGAGTGTGACGTCCCCGCTGGTGCCGCTTACAAATATGTCGCCCCAATTGTTCACCAGGCTAAGACGTGTGTTCCGCGGGACGCTGATTTCGAGATCTGCCGTGTACCAGCGCTTCGCATCCGGCTCGATCAGCGGATACACCGTCCGCACTTCCAGGCGATCGCCAACATGATTGCCCGAAATCTCGACCTTCTGCGCGAACCGCTCCGCTTGGATGGCGTTTTCCGCACCGACCTCGATGTTCGCCTTGACGCGAACGACCTGCTGGTCCCAGCCAAGCACACGAATCGCGCCGGACCCATGCGAGACGAAGAGGTCGGCGGCGCCGGCAACCGGATATGTCTTTTCCACCACGCGCGAGAAGGTCGCGAGCCCCGTAAAATCGACGCCCTGCACGTTCCCGGCGCCCTGAGCGCATACAGAGGCATGAATGAAAAAATGCGCCAAGAACAAAGTCCCGGCGCACTTCAGAGACAGGATTTTCATGAGGAACCTAGAGTTTGCGGTTCGCGTAGAGGGCCTTCAGGGTTTCCTTTTTTCGTTCCCGATTGCTGTTCACCACCGCACCCGCGCGCGCAAGAAGCGCCGGGTTGTTCCTGAGCGCCTCAAGCGCTTCGTCAATGCCGTCTTCCAGGGCGGTCAGGGCCCGCCACTGCGCCTGCTCCCAGCGGCTGTTCGGCGCCCACACCGGCGACGCCAGGGCGGCGCCAAGGAGCTCTTCCTCAGCCGTCGTCCGCATCAGCGCTTCGAGAGAGAAGCCCACTGTGCGATTCTCTTCCGAGGCATCACTTAGGGCGACCGGCGCCACCGGTTCCGCCACCGGGTCACTTGCCCTGGTGGAATGCAGGATCGTCGACATCGTCAAGAGAAGACAGGCCGCGAGCGCGACGCCCCGGGCGAGCGACGTCCTCGGGAACACCGAGGAGATACGTATGCCGCGACGACCTGACTTTGCCGCAAGCAGCACCGAGGCCTGGAGGTCCTTGCCCGCTTCGAGAAGATCGGCTTTCCGGATGACCATCAGCGAATTATGAATCAAATCGACTTCATCCCGGCACGAGGCGCACGACGTGAGGTGGCGCGCGACTCTTGAATCGAACGCGATGCGCTTTGCAAGAAGGCTTTCAGTGTATTCGAAGAGTTCGGCTTGTGTAGGATGTTGTCGCTTTAGCATGATTCTCTATGCCTGAGATCCTTGCGCTTTGCATTCGGCAAGAACCTAATGCAGGCTGCACCCAACTAAGGTCTATACGTATTCTCGGTACTCGGCGAGAAGCGGGCGCAAGGCCTGCTCGGCGCGCACGACGCGCGATTTCGCCGTTCCAATCGGTACCTTCGTAATTTCCGAAATCTCCTTGTAAGAAAGATCTTGAAAGCGCCGTAGCACAAAAGCCTCACGCTGGTGCGCGGGCAAATGCTGTAAAGCCTCGTTTACCGCTTCCGATACTTCCGTCTTTCTGTACGCCCGTAGCGGGTCAGCCTTCTCGTCGCACACTTGGCTCAGCGGATGGAAGGCCTCGTCATCCGACTGCCCGTTCCACGGCGCGAAAAGGCTGAAGAGCTTCGGTCTGCGCTTGCGCCGCAGCCACTCCTTCGAAACCATGTTCGACGCGATGGCGTAGAGATACGTTGTGAACTTTGCGGTCGGTTTATACCGCTGAGCGTTCCTTACCAGGGCCAAGAACACCTCTTGGGTTATCTCCTCGGCGATCTGACGGTTCTGCACCATCCGATACACGTAATTCAAAACGCCACGTTGATGCCTGCGCAGCAATTCGGCAAAGGCCTCTTCCGACCCCTTGCCGTGCGCCAGCATCAACTCTTCGTCGCCCATTTCGGCGACAGCTACTTCACCCGGCTCAACGACGCGCAAATTCCCATGGACCTGCGGCCGGTTTAGCCTCTTTGACCTTTCAGTCATAACTGCCTGGCTTCCTTTCCCGACTCAGGGTAAATCAATGTCCCTAAGCGCTCAAAAGTTCCCAATATCCACCTGACAAACAGATTATACAGCATTTCGGGTTAATCTGGAAATTCTCACTTTGGCCCCCGAAAAGTCGATTTCTGTCATTATTTAAGTTCTTTTGGGTTCCTCATGTGCACCCGCGCCTCGTCGTAAGAGATGAGTCCCTCCAGATAGAGCTCCTTGATGGATTTGTCCATGGTGATCATGCCCTCTTTCGTGCCCGTTTCCATGACACTGAGCACCTGGTGGGTCTTGCCCTCCCGGATCATGTTCGCCACGGCGGTTGTGTTCTTCAGCAACTCGACCGCGAGCACCCGCCCTTCGGTGTCGGCGCGCGGTAAGAGACGCTGAGACAAGATGGCGAGCAAGACCATGGACAGTTGAAAGCGCACCTGTTGCTGAGAGCCCGCCGGGAACACGTCGATAACGCGATCCACCGTCTGGATCGCGTCATTCGTGTGAAGCGTGGCCAAGACAAGATGGCCCGTCTCAGCAGCCCGCAGCGCGGCCTGGATCGTTTCGAGATCGCGCATTTCCCCGATGAGAATCACATCCGGATCTTGCCGCAGCACATATTTCAAGGCGTCGAGAAAAGAGAGGGTATCTGAGCCCACCTCACGCTGGTCGACAATGCTGCGTTTGTGGACGTGCACGTACTCGATCGGGTCTTCGATCGTAATGACATGACAAGCACGCTGTTCGTTGATCATGTCGATAATGGACGCCTGCGTCGTGGTCTTGCCATGGCCCGTCGGACCCGTCACCAGTACAAGCCCTTGGCGGGCTGTGGCAATCTCAGTGACGTATTCCGGCAACCCGAGTTCCTGCCAGGTCGGGATTTCCTCCGGAATCGGCCGAAAAGCCGCCGTAACCGACTGCTTCTGAAAGTAGACATTCACGCGAAAACGGTGTTTCTTCTCCCTGGCGAGCGAAAAGTCGAGCTCCCGGTTTTCCTCAAAAGTTTTCTTCTGCTCGGCATCCAGCAGGCCGTAAATGAGCTTCTTCGCCTGCTCGGGAGTCAGCGGATCGCCCTTGGTGCGAATGAGCTGTCCGTCCACGCGCAAGATGGGCGGTGCGCCCGCGCTAATAATCAGGTCCGACGCCTCCTCTTTGGCCACCAGGTCAAAGAGCTTGTTCATCTCCATCGGATCGTCCCCCGTTATGTGTTTCGGCCCGTCCCGTGCGCGCACGTTTAGGCCGTAGCTATGATATCCGAGCCCGCGTCTGGATGCAAAGGCCGCCGTGCCGTGGGGAGACTCGCGCCGCTCCACGCGAGAGCGCTAG
>JASJYE010000267.1 GCA_030123645.1 Candidatus Hydrogenedentota bacterium
TGTCTAGATTTTGAAGTACGTTGTAGTACGACTGCGCCACATCGACGGCAAAAGTCTTGCGAAATCGTGTAAAGCTGCGCAGCTCGTAGAGCACGTTGCGCTCGGCCTGGGTCAGGAACTCGGCGTTGATGTCCCTGCCGGCGCCTCGAAGCAGCGGTTGACTGAAGGATCCCGAAAGCGCGGAGACCGCTCTGTTCGCGCCGCCGCCACTCAGGAATTCCGTAAAACTTGTGGTCAGGTTCAGGGCGAGCCGCCCGCCGCCGCGCAACAACCTGCCGACCCCAAGCGACCCGTCGCCGGAAACTTCAGTGCTCTCATCTGACACCTGCGCCAAATCGACGATTCCACTTGCAGAAAAGATGGGCGTGAATTGATGGCGATCGAGCGTGAGAGACAAGGCCTCGAGGTAGAGCCGCTCTTTACGTGTCTGATAATCGCGGCTTTGGGTGAACGCGATTTCGAGCGCTTCATCGAGCGTAATGATCGCCGCGCCGATTTCTCCCTCGGCCTCGGCGCCGAGGTACTCGTGTAGGTCCTCGTTTACGGAGAATGCGTCAAGGATCTTTGGCTCGACCGGCTCGATGTCCAGGTCGTCGAGCATGCCGGGCACGGCGGGGGATTTCGCCTCGAGGATCTTATAGACCTCGAGGTCTGCCCCCGCCTTACGTTGGGCCGTAGTCTTGCAGCCCGCGACGCTTGCCGCGGTGACGGGTATTAGAACCAGCACGAACAAGGCGTTCAGGCCGAAGGAGACGTTTCGATCTCCGACTCCGGCAAGGCACTTCAACTTCATCGTTTCACTAACCCCAAAATCAGTTGCTACCGCGGCTTCTTCAGTAAAACACCGGTTCTTAAGACTTTGTGCCATTTAGGAGCGATCCGGTTACAGTCCGGAATGGCACGATATGGCAAATTTAGCCCTTTTCCGCCGGAAACGACTTTATTAGTTGAAGTTAGGGCGGAAATGGGCCCTCACCGCCTCGACATCGCGGCCGATCTGCTCCTGCAATTCCTCCCGGTCCGCGAACTTCTTTTCGGGCCGAATTCGCCTGTGAAAGACGATTTCTATTTCGCAACCCGTGATATCTTCCGAAAAATCGAGCAGATGGGCCTCGATCGTAACGTCTTCATGTCGAATCGTAGGCGCGATTCCGATATTCACCGCTGCGGGCAAACGCCGCCCCTTCACAAGCGCCTCGGCGATATACACCCCTTGCGCCGGCACGGCATTGTGGTCGGGCTTGATATTGGCCGTCGGGAAACCGAGCGTCACCCCTATCCCCCTGCCGGGCTGCACTTCTCCTAGCACTGAGTACTTCCGGCCAAGAAGAGTCTCAACTCTGGCCATGTCGCCCTGAATGACGCGCTCCCGCACGAGCGTACTGCTTACGCGCTCCGCTTCGACGTAGAGTGGCGGGACTTCCTCAACGCTGAACCCGTACTTGGGGGCCGCGTTCTCAAGATACTCGAAGTCACCTTGGGCGCCCTTTCCGAAGCGGCAGTCGTGGCCGACGACAATGGCCGTCGCGTGACAATGCCCGCTGAGGATTTCCTCGACGAAGGCCTTCGGCTCCATGTCGGCCGTATCCCTGTCAAAAGGAAGGACGTATAATACCTCGATCCCCGCCTCCTCGAGGAGCTGACGTTTTTTGGCGAAGCTGGTCAGCAGGTTGGGCGCTTGCCCTGGTGCGAAGAACTCCCTCGGATGCGGCTGCATCGTGAGTACGGCCGGTGTTCCGCCGATCTCTCGCGCCTTCGAAACGACACGTTCCAAGATGCTGCGATGGCCCAAATGAATGCCGTCGAAGCTGCCCACGGTCATAACGACATTGGGATAGTTGGTATCGCTCCGCCTGATATCTTCGACGACGTCCATATGAGCAGTGTGGGTTTCCGGTTACCTGCGGCCCGCGAACACGCGGCGCGGGAGTACCTGGAGCTCCGCGGGACCCTTTTCGACCTGTGCGAGCGCCAACAACTCGCCGCGTTCCGATTTGATCTGAATCCAGCCTTCCGTCACGGGACAGTCCGACTTGAGCTCGGCACGGCGCAGCGCACCCCCAGAGGCCACCAGGTGCTCGCCCTTCGGCCGCACGACCACTTCGGGCAGGTCCAGCGCCTCTCCCATCGCCATCATATGCTCGTAGATGTCCTCCTCGTTCTGGAAGTCGTTTACCGGGACTGCGTTTTCGACACGGTGCCGTCCAACCGCGACCCGGCGCAGCGAATCAAGTGTCGCCCCGCAGCCGATGCTCTGACCCACGTCGTGACAGAGCGCCCGCACATAGGTCCCGCTGGTGCATTCCACCCGGAACTGCGCCAGGGGGGCTTCGTAACCGAGTAAGCGAAACTCTTTGACCGTCACCTTTCGCGGCTTTCGTTCGACGGTCTCGCCTTTGCGCGCCAGCTTATAAAGCCGCTTACCGCCGACCTTCACCGCGCTCACCATCGGCGGCACCTGCTCGATGTCACCGCTAAAGGGCTCGAAGGCCCTTTGTATCGCGTCCGGGTCGAGTTCGGGCACGGGATTCTCCTCGAGCACCTTGCCGTCCATGTCGTAGGAATCGGTGACGACACCGAAGCGCAAGTATCCCTCGTAGACCTTGTCGAGCCGCGTGAGGTACTCGGAAAGGCGCGTCGCCTCGCCCACGCAGATGATCAGCAGTCCGGTCGCAGAAGGATCCAGCGTGCCCGTGTGTCCGACGCGTCTCGTGTGCGCCGCGTGCCGGATCCGGTCCACTACGTCATGCGACGTCATGCCCGCAGGTTTATCTATCAACAACACGCCCTTCATGCTTGCTCCTATACGCTGCTATACGCTGCTGTCCGCGGCAAAAAACGCGGGGTCAGGAATAAATCGCCCCCAGCGCCTCCTCGACCGCTTGAAGAACGCGCGCGCGTCCTTCCTCCATGGGCAGGTGCAGCGTCGCTCCCGCGGCGCCCGCGTGCCCCCCGCCTCCCAGAGGCCGAAGCACGTCCGCGGCATTCAAGCGCCCGCGCGAGCGCATGCTCACTTTCAACCTGTTTCGCTCCAACTCCCGAAAGAGCATGCCCACCTCGACACCTTCCAGGTTCCGCACGAAGTTCACCAACCCGTCTACGTCCTCGGACATGGCGCCGGCCTCGATCATGTCCTGTCCGGTCAGGTACGACCATGCGTAGCGCGCGCAATCGCTGACTTGTAAGCGTTCCAGAACGCGCCGCAGCAAGTCGCGCTTTGGAAGCGACATCACATCGAACACGCGGGAGGATATGTCGGAGACGTCGATGCCCGTCTCCAGAAGACGCGCGGCGCACCGGTGTGCACGCGCATCCGTATTGGCATACTTGAACGAGCCCGTGTCAGTCGTGAGGCCGACGTAGGCGCACTCGGCCGCCTCCCGGCTAATCGGCAATCCGGATGCGTCGAATAGCTCCGTGACAATTTCACTCGCCGAGGCGTAGGTGTGGTCGATGAAGTTCACTGTTCCGCAGGGATTCTCCTCCCGATGATGATCCAGCACCAATATCCGCTGCTCCGGAGAAAGGCGAAGGGCTACCGAGCCGATGCGATCAAGCTGCGCCACGTCGAGAACCACAACGAGGTCGTAGGTAGCGCGTAAGTTGTCCGCATTCACTATCTCGGTCGCGCCGGGTAGCCAATCGTAAATGCGCGGCGCCGGGTCATGGCACGCGCAGGTGACGTCCTCCTTAGCCAACGCGTTCAGGAAATGGCGCATGGCCAATAGGCTGCCGATCGCATCGCCGTCGGGGTTCGAGTGGGTCGTAACGAGGAAGGAATCGGCCCCTCGGCATTCCTCCACAACGCCCTTAAGGTCTATCAGGTTCATTCGCTCCTGCTCTTCGGAGTCCTTGAGGTCTTTGAGCACCTCTTCGAGATGAAACACCTTGTCCAAGGTCATGTCCTCGAAAAAACGCACCTCCGGCGTCAGGCGCAGCTTGAGACGCCGGCCCAACTCGCGGCGGATCCAGCCGGCGGAATTGCGCAACCCGATCAAGGAGGCCTTCGTTTCCTTCTCGCTGCCGTAGAGGCTCACGTAGACGTTGGCATAGCGCAGATCGGGAGACATCTTCACAGCCATAATCGACACAAAGCCGACCCGAGGATCCTTGAGGCCCTTGGACAGAAGCTGGGCGATCTCGGCCCTGACCACCTCCGCGACACGGAGCGCCCTCGATTCACTCGCCATATCTTCTCCACTAGTATTACAGCCCCACTTTTCGGTCCAGTCGCTGAGCAAGACAGGGACTGGACCTGTTTCCGCGGGCTTCTCCGAGGGGCGCAAAAAAGGGACAGACCCGTCTGCGCTCGTACCTCACTCCGCTTGGGTCTACTTTTGAAGGAGCCCAAAA
>JASJYE010000268.1 GCA_030123645.1 Candidatus Hydrogenedentota bacterium
TATATAAATATCTTGTGGTGTTGAAAACAAACAACTTGCGAACAAAGTCCGACAGACTGTTAGGCGATAGGATTCCTTTGAAAGCCTATCGAGTTTGCTCATGTCCCATCACTGTTGGGTGCTGCGCATCATCTCCCTGGAGGTCGGATCGCCGCCGGTCGATTGCAGCATCCTGTCATTCAGGCGCATGGCTTGCAGCATGAAGGCTTCGAGGCGGACCTCAATAATCTGTGGAAATGCATTGCCATCCGTCTCGATAGCCAAGAAGGGCAGTTTGCAGTCTCCTTCCATCAAAGCTGAGTAGTGCTTGCGGCCATTGGAAATTGCTCCGGCCCGAATTTCGGCGGTCGTGAATTTATCTTTCAGAATTGCTTCGGCGATGCGGGAGGGCATGCAGCCGAAGGGCCCTATCGCTATGATGCCGCAGGATGGGTTAAAGATTTCATGCAGGGCGGAGCCAACAGTCAAGATCGCTTCGCCCGTGAGGTACGGCGAGACGAATTTGCTTCCCGCCTCGATGATGGGTTCCACGTCGGCGTCTTCACAGAAGATCAGGCCCGAAGGGGCTAGCTTCTTTCGGATTTTTCGATCAAAATACCGTTTTACATGGAGCCGGATGTGAAAACCGCGGGTCGGGGTTTGCTCGATTCGTTTCTTCGTCAGCCAATCGACATACTTGAGCCACTCGCTCGTCTGGGCTGTGCGGACAACGAATCCTCGGTCCGCAAGGCGTTCGATCAGATTCTGCAGCGAGATCGGGTCACGGCGCACATAGATTTCGCCGATCAGCGATAGCTTCGGGAGCTCGTGATAGGGCCGCTTGAGCCGGATCTCAGCCAGATTGTTCGCGCTCCTCGATAGCTGCTTCGAGATGGCGGGCCAGCCTTTGTCCAGCGCGTCCATGATGGCTTGATGCTCGCGCTCGAAGATGGCAAGGCCTTTTTCACGATCGACGGCAGCCGCCAGGATGGTGGCCCATGCTTCTTCGAGCAGGTCGCCGATAACGATGGCCTGCCATGCGGCGAGGGCAAAGCGGTCACCCAGGCCGCCGTAGCCGTCGTTTGAAGTCAATGATAGCACCGCAACGTCTTGAATCTGGAGCTTTTCAATAACCCTTTTCGAGAGCACGTGGTATTGGCCAAAACGGCACGGGCCATCGGCGCTGACCATGAAATAGACGGTGAGCTCCCCGGCTGGCCTGTGCCGCACATGATGTAGAAGGGAACCCAGGGTCGTCTGAAGCGGTAGACATTCTTTGCATGTGGAATGGCCCCGGCCTAGTTTCAGGACCTCGTCGTCGGCGGGCGGCATGGCAACAGCCCGGATTCCGCGGCAGGCGAAGGCCTTGGCCAGCAGCGGCGTGGTATGGCGGCCCATGGCCGGCACGATGACCTTCACCCGGTCATCGTCCAGCGGCACCCACTCGCCGCTCGATGTGCGTATGCCGATCTTGCCCTCGCGCGATTCCACGGCGGCCGGCCGGAAGGTCTGCGGTTTGTTCAGCGTCGCTGGGTCTTGGCTGCTTTGGCGGTAGTACTGAACGATATCCAGGAATGCCTCGATGCGCGTCTCGATGCCGGCATCGGCGGTATGGTTGTCGAGTTCCAGGGTCAGCGAGGGCTTGCGCCCCATGACATCGCGAAAGTATCCCACGATGAATGAATCCGGCCCGCACGAGAAGTTTGTGATGTACGTCCCGAAGAGCTGGGGGTTCTTCTTCACATAATGCGCGGCTTTGAGGATCGACCGGCCCGCGGCCCAATACATGTGGTGGTCTGCTTCCAGCTCTTCGGCTTCACAAGGCAGCATATCGAAGGGAATGATGCGAACGCCCCGCGACGCGAACTTGGCAGGTATGCCTTTGTTCGCTACGGCGGCAAAACTGTTGTAGGCGCGGCCAAACAACACGACCGCCACGCGCTCCGGCTCGTCCTGCAGGTGGGCAAGTGCCTCCATGCCCATCTGGCGAATGTCGTTGAAGAACGACTCTTGCTCCGAAATGGCTGCGGCGAGGGCCGACTTGACTCTCGCCCGGCCCACGCCCAGTTGACGGCCCACCTGTCGAAACACCTCTACGTTGGATTCAATACTTTCGGTGAAGTCAAAATAGGGTTTCAGCGTCCGTTGCTCGTCAAAGCGAGGAAAGGCCGCTCCGAGATAGTAGGGCTCGCCTTGAACGAAGGGACACGTGCAGGAGAGTTGCATCGCGTCCGCCGCGGGTGTGCCACGCACGTGAGGCAGGAAAAAGAAGTCCGGCTCCTTGTCCAGGAGGTTGGCCGCATACCCGTGAGCAAGTTCCGCCGGGAAACAGAAGGCCGCACCCTGTTGATCGAGCCCTGCCTGGTCCACAGCATCCGGCAGCACCACGCGAAAGCCCAGTTCCGAAAAGAAGCGATTGTAGAGCGGAAAGTAGGTGTGAACCAGGAAGGAACGGTTCATCCCCACCGTCGGCCTGCAATCCTGGGGATCGTGCGCGGCATAGTCCCGGAAAACGCGGCGTTCGCGTTGCACGACGAGGTCAAGGCCCGTCACGTCCACCTTTCGCTTGTGCACAAGGTTGTCGTAGCGATTACAAATCCCCCCGAAAGGAAAGACTTTGCCAGCGATTTCTATCCGCGCCACCTCGCAGCCTCGATCGCAGCGCTCTTTTCCACCCTTGCAAAAGAAGGGCTTGAGATAGCGCACTTCCCTCGCCGCCAGTTGGGCCAAGTCGAAGGTGGCGGCGTCAAGCAGCCCTCGCTCGATGCGGCGCTCCACCTCGAGGGCCACGCCAAACGCCCCCATAAGCCCCGGTTCCGGAGGTACAATCACCGGTTTGCCGGTGAGCGCCGCCATGGCGGCCGGAATCGCCTCGTTGTAACAGACGCCCCCCTGCATGAACACTTTGCGACCTACCGGGCGGCTGCCTTTGACGCGGTTCGCGTAGTTCATGCAGATGGAATAGACCAGACCGGCCACGATATCAGGTACGGAAATACCTTCCTGCACCGCACGCTTAATGTCCGAACCAATAAAAGCGGCACATTGATCGTTGAAATTCGGGGGCGACTTCCCCTCATAGGCTGTCCGGCCGATGGTCGTCACGTCCAGTCCAAGGCTTTCTTTCGCCGCCTCCTCCAAAAACGAGCCGGTTCCCGCGCTGCACGCCTCATTCATGGCGTAGTCACTGGGAACGCCGTTTGTAATGTAGGTGTATTTGGCGTCCTGACCTCCGATCTCGAAGATCGTGTCCACCTCCGGATCGAAATGGACCGCGGCGGTGGCGTGTGCGATGATTTCGTTGATCACGCCATCGGTCATGGCGTGGAGCCCGGCGATTTGGCGCCCTGAGCCGGTTACACCGAGACCCTCAATGCCAATGCTCGTGTCGATCTTCGAGGCAAGGCTCTCGTATACGCGGCGTGATGCTCCTACAGGGTCACCGTTGGTGCGCAGATACTCCGCGGCCAGGATGGCCTTGTCCCGCCGGCGCATGACCACCCCTTTCGTGGTGGTCGACCCCACGTCCAAGCCGACGATGACCCGGTCGCCAGGTTCTGCGGAGGACCGCGGATTGTCTTTGAATTCAACCATCTCCCGGAACTCAGACAGAGGTCTCAGGAAAGAGAGGTTAGACCTCCGCCCGGAAAAGAAGTCCTCGATCTTCGTCAGCGGCTGCGTTTCATGGTTCAATGCCCACAATGCGGCGCCGAGGGCCTCAAACCAACGGGCCTCGACAGGGACAAACAGATCGTCGATTTCCTCGCGAAGATAATGGACCATCATGCGATTCTCAGTGCAACCGCCCACCAACATCACCGAAGTTCGGGGCAGTTGCCTGAGAAGTTCAACGATCTTCCCGCACATCATCTTTGCGAGGCCGGCCACGACCTGTGGCTTGGGCACGCCCTTATTGAGCGCATGTGTGCAGTCGCTCTTGCAGAACACGGAACAACGGCCTGAGACCTTGTGTGAGAGTTCCATGGCCTCCATCCGCCCCACTTCCTCCAGACCAATGTCCATGCGGCCCAGTTGCTGAAGGAAGAATTCACCCGTGCCCGAAGCACATTTGTTGCCGGTATGAACCCCTTGTATCCGCCCGTTTTCCTCCAGGTGATACACCAAGAAGGTCTCCGCCCCCACGCTGATGATCACCCGGTAGGGGTGGTTTGGGGGCAGGATATGCCCCGCAGCCAACTCGACGGCTTCGGGTTCGGAAATCGAGGACAGGGCGAGACGATTCTGGAACTTTCGACCGGTGGCCGCGATCCGAGTCCCATTGAGAGCCGTCTCCATTCCCAACAACTCTTCAAGGCTTTTTCGGACATCCCCATCGTGGGTTCGCGTACGCGCCGACAGAACCGAGA
>JASJYE010000269.1 GCA_030123645.1 Candidatus Hydrogenedentota bacterium
GAAAAGAAACCCCACAACTGTCTTTGCGAGGAGCGAAGCGACGTGGCAATCTCTTCAACCAGAGGACTTTACGAACATGCCACAAAATTGTTTCCTCAGAAGTCCGAACCCGCTTCGCGGGAAATCGAGACAAGAAAGGCTCCGATAGACGCAGTGATAGATCGGGCTTACAGCCCTTAGTATTCGAATGTTCGCTGACCTGGGGCTTCGCCCCAGGCTGATATGAATTCGGGCCCTTGGCCCTTCCTTGAAGCCACTGGAGATTCAGAATCAACCGGCAGTTTCGTGAGCGCTAACGGCGCGCTTTATACCAGCCTGGGGCGCAGCCCCAAGTGGGAAATGGACAATGGCAGAGGGCTGAAAGCCCGTCCTATCTTTTGGTTCGCACGCTACGCATAAAACGAGTTTCTCTCGTTCCCACGGTCCTCCGTGGGAATGCATATCAGGCGCGATTGCGAGTAGAGAGCCCCTCGGCGTTCCCACGCGGGAGCGTGGGAGCGAGTTCGTGGGACCAAGAGATTGCCACGTCGGTACTGCCCTAGGCTATGCTCTACTGCTTGTATGATTGGTTTTGGTTCTTCTAAGCTGGCGGGCTTTGGAGGAAGTGGGCTGGCGGAGGCGTTCGCTCCTGGAGCGTTCAGTGGAACAGCTCGTTTGCGAGATGACCCCGCCAGCGCACTCGTTCTCACAAGCCTGGACGGTATCGACCTCTCGCCGGTCGAGGGCAGCATTGAATTGAACAGGAAGTCTCAGTTGTCGTAGGTCTGTTCGCCCATCGGATCCTGGCGTATCCTGACGTTCGCAATTCGGAAGTCCCGGTATTCCTCCACGGGCACCTCCTCCAGGGTCTTCAAAAAGGCCACGAGTTGCGGAATGTCCCGCTCCGAGATGTTCATCGTCAGGAGCTCGGGGTCCGCGTTTCGCAGCGTACCCGCCTTGGCGAGTTCTGATGCCTTCATATGCTGGCGGATAGCGTCTTCAAGCGTTTCATAGGCCCCGTTGTGCATATAGGGATCGGTTTGCGTAATAAAACGCAGCTTAGGCGTCATGAAGGCCGCAAAACTTGTGTCCGAAGGATCCACGTTCCAGCGGCCAAGGTCCGCCTTCGATGCGTCGCCGGCCTTGACCCGCGCTCTTGTAGCCGCCGGCGGCGATTCCACGCTGAAGCCCGCGAACGCGCCTTCGCCGTGCGCCGCGTCGTATTCCGCCTGGGTCACGCCGATGTTGTGGAACTTTCCATCAGTGAAACTAGGCGGGACATGACACGCGATGCAGTTACCGATGTTTTCCTCCATCCCCTCGACGGAGCCGCTCCACGTTGGGGAGACACGATAAAAGGTCTTGAGTCCCTGATAAGTCTCTTCGTTGTACACATTCGGGAAGCGGATGAGGACCCGGCCTTCCTGGTTGGCGATACGGCCGAAAATACGTCCCGAGAGTTCCTGTGGCGTATCTCCCTCACCCAAAAGCCCCTCGTTAAAGCGGTTCAGATATACCATCGCGTCGTATGCCGCGGTGTTGTGCGTCTTAACAACCTTAAGATAATCCACCAAGGACTCGATGACCTTCGCAACTACAAGGTCACGGGACATCGTTTCGAGGTCAAGGCCTTTTGCGGCTTTGAATTGCTCGAGGTAGTTCCCCTCGGCCAACAGATCCTCGCCGTAATCGTAGAACATCAAGGCAAAGATAGCGTCCTTTGCCAGATCCTCTTCGCCAGGCAGCCAGCCCAGGTGCGTCGAAGTGAGCTTATGCTCGAGAAGCTCCTCCAGAGATGTAAATTCCCCGTCCGCGTTGAAGCTCGTTTCCCCGGTTACATCCAAAAGCGTTGGTGTGTTGCGAAGGGTTTCCTGTTTCGACCCTAGCGCATTCGCGGGGATGACGCTCAGCGCCGTGGAATCCGTATACTGACGTTCACGGTTGGACGCCTCCGGCGGCACGTGGCAGGTCCGGCAGCTCGTGGACAGATTCGGCGCTCCCGGGTTGGTCAGCCTATTGTCATTAAAGAGACGCGCCCCCAGCCGCACTTCGGGTGGGGCGTCAGAGTAAGCGTGCGCAAGCTGCGCCTGTTCCATCTTCGCGTTCTCAATTGAGGCGGCCTCTGCAGGTGTGACCCCCGCGGGCTCCGAAGGTGTCAGTCCCGCGGGCTGAGAAGTCTCCGGAGCGATCTCCCCCTCGCGTGAACATCCCGATACGGCGCCAATCGCGATCATAGCAAGCACAGCAACCAGTGAGCCGAAAAAGACTTTGCCTTCGCCCTTCATTGTCGCATCTCCTTCAGAATTGCGCTTGCGCTTTGCAGGGGGCCTCCCATCAGCCCATGCGACCTTATCAGGAGGGCGGCTGAAATACAAAATCGGCCACAGTGCCTTCGCCGTCCGTGATCGAGATCGCGGTCTCCTGCTCACCGTATTCTTCGTGCCACGCGACCAGCGTATAGTCGCCCGGCGGGAGCCCCTGAATCGTGTACGCGCCACTTTCGCCGGTGGTCGCGAAGAAGGGATGATCCATCGCAAACAGAAAGGCGGTCATCCAGGGGTGGATGTCGCATTTCATGCGAATAGCCAGTTCCGGGTTTTTGAATTTCTGCACACGCGGCGCCGAATCCTTCGGTAGGGCATTGTTGATGGGCCGGTTCGCGCGCGCGAAGGCGCGTACGTTGTGCAGCGTCGGATCGCTGTTCTCAATGCTGATCTCCTGGCCGACTTGCACTCCAAGCACATGCGGCACATACCGGCAGCCGATCTGGTCCAGGACCACCTGCTCGGCCGGCGCTGGGTAATCGCCCTCCGGGGCTTCTTTTATATATACGAAAACGTTCTTGATCCCGCCGTCCTCGCCGACGATTTCACGATCGGATAAGAGCGGGCCATCCACATGCATCGCCGTGCATTTCGGATCCTCTCGCGTCTGCAGGACCGCCCGCTCCGGGCGTGGTCCGTCAAAAGTGACCCTGCCCGAGAGGACTGTGCCCGTGTCCCCTGCGCTTGCCAATACGTCGCCGGCGGCCGCCGCTTCGGGTGGGGCGGTCTCCGCCGTATCGTCGGTGTCAGAGCCTCCGCAGGCGGCGAGCACAAGGGCACAAATGAGCGCGAGGAGGATGTTGGCCGCGTTTAGGCTGCGGATCGAGTGGCGCTTGGTGCGAAAATTCATTTTTTGTCTCCCTCTGATTTAGGAAATCCTGGCGACCGTCCGGTGCGGCCAAGAAGAACTCCACCGCTTTATGGGTAGAACTAACGAGCGCGTAGCTTTCTCACCGCCTTAGCAGCCGGGCCCGGAAGCGCCTTAGCCATCTGGCGGCCACTGTGGCCCATGGCGCTCGAGCCGCCGCGCGTCCAAAACACTTTCCCGGGACAACACGAATCGCAAACAGGCCTCCTTTATTACACGATAGAGCAATGCCGAATCAAGATTCGGATCTCCACAATACTGTGACATACAGTGTTTAAGGCCTTAGGGGATGTAGCGTGTATTTAGGTAAATAGTGGCGCAAGGCGTCGACAATTAAGCAGGGGACGCCGACCTTCTCTCAGTAGACCGCGATGAGCAGGTTTGGCTCGTGCTATTGATTGCAGGCAGCCACGGGAGCGCCCTCAACAATGCGCTCGTAGGCTTCTTGGGCCTTCTCTTCGGACTGGTCAAGTTTGACGGCAAGGATTACCGCGGTCACGGCCCGTGCAAACTCAATCTCCTTGCGGATATCTGAATCCTTCTCGCTGGACGCGTCCATGGTCCCCCTCACTTCCAAACGTGATAGCCCCATGTTCTCCCCCAGGTCACCACGATTAGATCATAAAAAACCGGAGACCATTTGTCAAGAGTTTACTAAGCCCCCCGCGGAATGTTACACACCCGACTGCGCCGAAGTCATCCCCAGCCCTTTCGATTGTATCGCCTGAGGGTGGACCAGGCTCAGCCGTCGTAGACTTTCCATTCCGCGTCATGGTTGAGCCGCATGATAGTCCTTTCGACCTCCTCATCCGCCTTGAAGTGGAATACGTCGGCAAGCTTCGTGATTTCGAAGACCTTGTGGACCTCCTTCGAGAGCCCGCAAAGCTGGACGGCCGCCTTCTGCGCCTTGGCCGTCTCATTAATTCGCAGGAGTTCGCTGAGCGCGGCGCTGGACAAGTAAGTAATGTTCTGAAAATTCAGTAAGAGCCGGACGCCGGGGTGGGATTCGATGTAGCCAATAACGCTATCGCTAAAGGCCTTCGAGCCCTCCGCATCCAGCGAGGTCCCCGCGCCCAATGTGCCGACCGTCATGTTTTCGATCTCATTGTACTTGACGGGTTGCATATCGTCTGCCACCATGCTGGTACTCCCTCTTGGAACTGCG
>JASJYE010000270.1 GCA_030123645.1 Candidatus Hydrogenedentota bacterium
AGCGCGGCTTGGGGGTGCATACTCTTGGTTTCGAACACACCCCCAAACGAGTTTGGCGCTGGAAGATCCGGTCTCGCATTACCAGCCTTCACCGATCGCCGCCGCAGTAGCAGCGAACGGGCCCATATGAACTTAAAGTGCTCTAGCAGGATGGGCGGCGCGCGTTAGAGCCGGTGCGCGCTTGGATCGACGGCTGCAAAACAGCTATAACACCCCTGCCGGTGTCACTTCGGCGTTCCGGCGCAACCCTGAGTGGAGGAAAACGATTCCATGGGCCTAACCGTAGTTGGATCGGTCGCACTGGACACAGTGGAAACGCCGGCCGGCAAAAATGCCGATGGACTCGGGGGCGCGGCGACCTTCTTCGCACTAGCGGCGTCGCGCTACACACAGGTCCACTTGGTGGGCGTCGTCGGCGAGGATTTCCCGCAAGAACACATCGACCTGCTTAGCACCAAGGGCATCGACATCGAGGGCTTGGAGCGCGCCGAGGGCAAGACCTTCCGATGGACCGGCCGCTACCATGACGACATTAACGTGCGCGATACGCTCGATACGCAACTCAACGTCTTTGAACATTTCCAGCCTGAGCTTCCCGAGGCCGCCAAGAAGGCCAAGTATCTCTTTCTCGGCAACATCCACCCCTCGCTCCAGCTCGAGGTCCTCCGGCAGGCGCGGCCGGAGTTCGTTGCGCTGGACACGATGAACCTTTGGATCAACACCACGCGCAAGGAACTCGAAGAAGTTCTCGCCAAGATCGATTGCCTCATCATCAACGACGAGGAGATCTTCGAGCTGACGGGGGAACGCAACTTGGTACGCGGCGTCCATAAGATTCAGCAAATGGGTCCCGCCATCATCGCGCCGAAAAAGGGCGAGCATGGCTGCCTCCTGTTCGTCAAGAACAAGATATTCTCCGCGCCCGCATTTCCGATGGCGGACGTGATAGACCCCACGGGCGCGGGCGATACGTTTGCGGGCGGATTCATGGGATACATCGCCCAGCAGGACTCGGTCGACTACGACACGCTGAAAAGGGCGGTTATCCACGGCAGCGTCGTCGCCTCGTATACCTGCGAAGAATTCAGCGTGGATCGGATAGCCCTTGTGACCCAGGACGACATCGACACGCGCTTCGAGGCCTTCGTAGAGCTCTCCCGGTTCTGAAGCGCAGCTTGAATAAGTCTGAAATGACCTGGAAATGAGGGAAATAGCGCAATTCGCACTGCAATTCTCAGTAATATCTGTTAGAATTCACGGAGGGGATGCCGAGTTGATACCGCGGGAAACAGGGTAGAGATCTGCCATGGATGTACAGATATGGGACGTGCCCATCAACGCCACCTGGAGCAAGTCGAACATTCTTGTCGACTTCGCCTACAACGAGGACGGCGTGGAGATCGTGCTCCTCGAGGAGGAGAGTAAGCAGCGTTGGGTGATGCACTTTGAAGAGGTTATGGCCTTCAAAATCATCAGCAACGAGTGGGCCAAGTGGAGCACGGCGCAAATTCCGCCGGACGGCGGCTTTTTCGAGATCATGGATTCTCCTTGGCTGCAAGCGCTGGGCACTACGGAGAACCCCCTGGCGAAGGAACCGCACCACTTCATCATTTGCTGTGAACAGGAGCTCATCGAAGTGGCGGCCTGGGAATGTCACTTCACCGCGAAGTGAGCGCTCCGACCGCCGACCCCTCAGCGATTCAGCTCACGGACTTTCGCGTCGATTATGCCCTTGATCTGCTTGAGCCGCTTCGGTGATTCCGCCTCGGCGCGCATCACGAGCATCGGCGAGGTGTTCGACACGCGGAGCAGCCCCCAGCCGTCCGGAAACTCGATCCGCGCCCCATCGATGGTGTTCACGTCGTAGCCCTGATCCTGGAAGTACCGCGTCGCCTTTTCGACAATTTCAAACTTCTTCTTGTCAGTCGTTTCGATTCGGATCTCATCCGTCGCGTACATTTTCGGGAGGTCATCGAGGTGGGTGCTGAAGGGCCTTCGGCTCGACGCGACAATTTCGAGCAAGCGCGCGCCTGCGTATATGGCACAATCGAAGCCGTACCAAGCGTCCTTGAAGAACATGTGCCCGCTCATCTCCCCCCCCAAGACGGCGCGGTACCTCTTCATCGCATCTTTTATCAGCGAATGCCCGGCCATCCACATCACGGGCTGGCCGCCGTGCTTCTTGATGTCGTCGTATAACACCCGCGAACATTTCACCTCGCCGATGACCGTCGCGCCGGGTCTCTCCTTCAGCACGGCCCGCGCGAACAACAACAAGAGCATATCGCCGGCGATGATGTTGCCCTGCTCGTCGACTGCCCCGATTCGGTCAGCATCGCCGTCGAAGGCGATCCCAAGATCCGCCTTTTCGCGTTTCACCGTGGCGATTAGCTTTTTGAGCGTTTCCGGCAGGGTCGGGTCAGGGTGATGGTTCGGAAAATTCCCGTCAACGTCGCAATACAAAGGAATGACCTCGCAGCCCATCATGTTGTACAGCGGCACCGCGACCTTTCCTCCGACCCCGTTGCCTGCGTCGACGACGACCTTCAGCCTCCGTTTGAGCTTAATGCGCCGGAGTATCTTTCCAGAATACTTGGCGAGGAGGTCCATGCGCGTGATGGTCACGGGGCGTTTCGCGACGGCGAATTCGCCTTTGAGCGCGATCTCCCGAAGCTTTTGAATCTGAGCGCCATGGATTGTCGATTTTCCTACGGCGATCTTCAGCCCGTTGTATTCCTTCGGATTGTGGCTCCCGGTCACTTGGACGCCTCCATCGACGGGGAGCGTGAACAGACCGAAGTAGAGCATTCCTGTGGGCACTTCGCCGATATCGATCGCATTCATTCCGGTGGACGTGATGCCGTCCATCAGCGCGTGCGCGTAGCCGCGCGAGGTCAGGCGGCCGTCGTGTCCGATCACTACGCAATTATGCGGCTTCTTCCTTCGCAGCAAAGTCGCGAAGGCCTTGCCGATCCGCTCGATGACCTCTTCGCTGAGATCCTTGCCCGCAATGCCGCGCACGTCGTATTCGCGGAAGATGTGCGACGGTACTTTCATTCTCTACTCCTCAACGCGTCATTGCTCATGCGGAATACGCCCTCCTACGATAATGGCCGCGAATCGAAGCCGCGCACAATGCTTTCGACAAAGTCCGCCGCCCGTTCAGCGGCCTCGGGGTCAACCCCCGTGAGCGTGTCAGTCTCCCGGTTCCACTGGCTCGGCAGGTCATCCTCCTCCGTGGCCATGATGGTCATCGCATTGTAGCCGCGGGCCATGGGAATCAGGGCGTCGGTCGGCAAGCCGCGATACACCATCGGCCGCGCGCTGAACTCCGCCGCGCGCGATTCGGCAAGCGCCACCAGCTCGCGGCCGGCCGGGTAGACATGCAACATCCCTTCACCCGTGACGTAACGCAGCGTACCAGACCCGATTCCGGTAACATTCAAAAATTGGGTCGAGGCCTTGTCCACCTCCAGGCCTCGAAAGAGTTGGCGCATGCCGCTCAGCCACATCTCCTTGCTTCCAGTAGCTACAAGCCACACCTCCGATGATTCAGGTGGTTTCTCGTGAAATCGCCCGGCAAGGCTAAGCAGCAGCGCCGCACCCGACGCGTTGTTGTTGGCGCCTCGCGTGAACTTCGATGCGCGCGCGCCAGTATAAAGCGCAGCCGCAGCGGCAAGCAATACCGCTGCGCCGGTCCAACGCGCGATCGGGCCGATACGCACGTCTAGATCTTGGAACACCCCAAAGCCGTCGGCAGCACAAGACACAAGCATGAGCACCATGCAGCACACGAGCAGCACGTGGACCAAACGCAGCCAGCGGGCGGGTCCGGGGGCCGTCCAGGGCATCGCCTTGGGCGAATCGTAATTCGCCGTCACGACGACAAGGCGCTCGGGGGAATCGCATGGAAAACGCGCCGAAACATTCTGCGTTTCGTAGTGCGGCATGAAGCGGCTCATGACCGAGTAGCCGGTGAACTCGGCCAGGTACATCAAGAACGAGGTAATGCCGTAGACGAGGGCGATCCAGGGCCACCAGATCGCCAATACCGTTACAGCGACGGAAAAATCGAGGTAGTAGAGCGCGAAAAGATAAGGGTACGCATCGATGCTGAAGAAATCTTCCTTTTGCGCCAGGGGAGTCGATTCATCAAAGCGCTTGAGAAGATAATCCGCGGCAAGACGCTCGTTCTCGGTAATACCTCCACGGTGAGACAACTGCCCTGCGAGGTACTCGACATCGCGCAGAAGTTGTTCGCTGCTCAAGGTGTCCCCCCACTCTGTTGCACTCTATCCCTCTACGCCCCGCGAGTCAACCGCGGAACGGA
>JASJYE010000271.1 GCA_030123645.1 Candidatus Hydrogenedentota bacterium
GACTTTTTCACCACCTCCAGCGTCCCTGTTTCCGCGGGCTTCTCCAAAGGGCGCAAGAAAAGGGACATATTCCAAACCGGTGGTTCCGGCCCGTCTTCGCTCGTGCCTCGCTCCGCTTGGGTCAGTCCCCGTTTTGCTTCTGTTCTCGGCTGGTTTTTTGAACTCATTTCTAACTCAGGACGCTAGGCCGCGTCTGGTTCGACCTGCAGCGGCACAAGGTGATGACAGTACCAGCCGTACAATTCTTCGAGGGCGTGGTCTAGCTGTACGCCCGGCTCCCAGCCGAGCGCCCGCAGCTTTGAGCTGTCTAAGATTTTGTGTGGCATACCGTCAGGCCAGGACGCGTCGAATCTGATTTCGCCCCGGAACTGGACGATCGCGCGGATCGTCTCGGCCAGCTCCGCCACGCTGAGGCCATGTCCGTTGCCCAGGTTGATTGGCTCATCGTCGTCATAGAGTTCCATCACATGCAGACAGGCCCGCGCGAGATCGGCGACAGGCATGAGCTCGCGTACGGGCGTGCCGGTGCCCCATACATCGATGTGATCTCCGCGGGTGCGCTTCGCGTCGTCCATGCGGCGCATTAGCGAAGCGACGACGTGGGAATTGTCCGGGTCAAAAGAATCCCCGGGCCCGAAGACATTTGCCGGTATCGCGACGATGAACTTCGCGCCATACTGCTGCCGGTAGGCCTGGCAGAGTTGTATGCCCGCGAGTTTCGCGAGGGCGTAGGGCCCGTTGGTCGCCTCGAGCGGGGCAGTCATGAGGTCCTGCTCTTTCATGGGCTGCGCACAATCGCGGGGATAGACGCATGAACTCGCCAGGTACAGCAGCTTTGTCACGCCGTAGTGGTGCGCAGAGGGGATCATCGTCGTGGCCACCTTGAGGTTGTGCAGCATCAACTCTGCGCCGCGCTCCCGATTGGCCTGAATTCCGCCTGATTTGCCCGCCGCGACAAATACGTACTGCGGGCGGTGCCGCGCAAAAAACGCATCGACTTCGTCGGGGTTTGTTACGTCCGGCTCGTGGTCCCCGAGGCCCGCGAGGTTGGCGTATCCGCGGTCGTGCAGGGCCCGGACGATCGCGAAACCTATCATGGTCGTGTTCCCGGCGACGTATATTCTCGCGTGCCTATTCAAAATATTACCTCCTAGGCGGAACGATCGTCCGCACAGCTTCGATGATGTCGTCTTTAGCTGCGTAGAAGGCCTGCTCGAGTGTGTAGCCCGAGGGGGTCGGGACGTCGGGGCAGGTGACGCGCCGAACCGGGGCCTTCAAGAATTCGAGGCCCTTCTCGGCGGCAATTGCCGCGACTTCCGCCGCGACCCCGCCCGTCTTCCACCCGCTGTCCGTTACGACCAGCCGTCCCGTCTTTCGCAGCGATTCGAGGACGAGGGTCTCGTCCAAGGGACGAAGACTTCGCAGGTCGACGACTTCGGCGTCGATACCGATCGCAGCTAAATCTTTGGCGGCCAGCAGCGCCTCGTTGACCATGTTCGATATCCCGGCGATGGTCACGTCGGATCCGGCACGCCGGACGACGCCCTTGCCGATCGGGACCGTATAGACTTTTTCAGGGACGGCGCCCTTGTACTTGAAGTTGTGCCGGTGCTCGAGAATAAGCACGGGGTTATTGTCTGCGATTGCGGCGAGCATGAGGCCCTTTGCGTCGTAGGCGGTGCTTGGCATGACGACCTTGAGGCCGGGATATTGCATCATCGTGCCCTGGAGGGCCTGCGAATGTTGTGCGCCTGAACCCCAGCCGCGTCCGATGCAGGCCCATACGACAATGGGCACGCTGACGGCCCCAGCGAACATGTAGTGCCACTTCGATGCGTGGTTCACGAGCTGGTCCAAGGTGAGAAAGAGAAAATCCGACCGGTTGTGCATGTATACCGGGCGCATGCCCCCAAGCGCCGCGCCGATCGCCACCCCTGTCATGCTCGCCTCGGCGAGCGGCGTATCGAAGCAGCGCGCCGCGCCGTGCGTGTTGTGCAATCCTTTTGTGGTGCCGAACATACCTCCGGGATCGTCAACGCCTTGACCCATGACGAATACTCGAGGATCGAGCGCGAGCGCTTGGTCGAGTGCTTCACATATCGCCTGCGGATAGCCTAGCATACGCTCAGACGGTTTCGATTCACGAAGCCATTCGAGCTCGCGAACCTCGGGCATGACTTTTGTCCACGGCATGCGTTATTCCCCGTAGATGTGCAGCAACAGGTCTTCGCCCTTGGGAAGTGGGCTGGCTGTCGCAAACGCGAAGGCATTCTCTATTTCGGTTTCGATTTGCGCGTCCATGCGCTCCAATTCGATCGGCGTCTCGACCTCTTCGCGAAGCAACCACGCGCGAAAGCTTCGGATGGGACAGCGTTTCGCCCATACCTCGATGTCTTCGGGGCTGCGATACCCCAGGTCCGCATCCGACCCTGAGCCCGCGTGGCCGCGGATACGATAGGTCATGCACTCGAGAAACGCCGGGCCCTTTCCCGAACGCGCGTGCGCGAACGCCCGGCCCGCCTCCTCGTAAACGTCCAGCACGGCGTTGCCGTCGACTTTGGCCGTGTACAGGTGCTCAGGATCGGCCCCATGGAAGAGGTTCTCGCCAATCTTGCGTGTTGACACATGCGAGCAGACGGCCCATTCATTGTTCTCGAGCACGAACACGACGGGCAGTTTCTTCAACATGGCGTAATTCACGCTCTCGTAGAAGATACCCTCCTCGGTCGCCCCGTCGCCGAAAAAAGTGACGGTCACGGCATCCGATCCTTGGGCCTTCTTGGCG
The DNA here is from genome assembly GCA_030123645.1 of Candidatus Hydrogenedentota bacterium. Lineage (GTDB taxonomy): Bacteria > Hydrogenedentota > Hydrogenedentia > Hydrogenedentales > JASJYE01. The sequence continues at coordinate 2,786 of JASJYE010000271.1, forward strand.
AAGGCCATGCCCGTCGCGATTGGGAGGCAGCCGCCGACGATGGCCGAGGATCCATAATGACCGGCGGACAAGTCGATCAGGTGCATCGAACCGCCACGGCCTTTTGAACAGCCGGTCTCCTTGCAATGCAACTCGGCGATCATGCTGTTCAGATCGCCGCCCTTGGAGAGGTATTGGCCGTGGCTGCGGTAGGTGGTGAATATCGGGTCGTCATCGCGAAGGTGGGCGCACACGCCCGCCGCGATCGCCTCCTGTCCGATGTACAGATGAATGGGCGTCTTCATCTGGTCCTCGTGATACAGCGATTCGATGCTCTCCTCGACGCGCCGCGTCCGCAGCATGTCGTGGTACAGACTCAAAAGGGTTTCGCGCGGAATGTTCATGCCGAATCTCCCGCGGTCCTTTTGAGGTCCTGCAGTTCTTGGAAGGGCGTAATGTTCTGACCGACGCGCACGCGTTCGACAGCCTCATAGTCTTCTTCCTGCTCACAGAAGATGATCTGGCTGCCTCCAGATTCGAATTGAAAGGGCACGTGCACCAGATGCTTGAAACACTCCAGTACGCGGGCCTGGCGTTCCGGGGGCACGAACAGCAGCATGAAGCCGCCGCCGCCCGCGCCGGACAGCTTGCCGCCGATCGCCCCGGCGGAACGCGCGGCTTCGTACATGGAATCGACGGTCGAGTTCGAGATCGATTCGCTGATCTCGCGCTTGATTTGCCAGCCCTCGTGCAAAAGCTCGCCGAAGTCTTGCAAGTCTTTTCCAGTGTTCAGGACGTTTACCCCCTCTTCGACGAGGTCCTGAAGCACGCGTAACTGCCGGCGCCGACTGTTGAACTTGTCTGAATACGTCGCGACGACCTCCGAGGCGGTCCTGCGAATGCCGGTGTAGAACAACATCAGGTGGGAATCGAGCTCTTTCAGACGGTCGTGGCCGATAGTGATCGGAATGACCGATATTTCGCCACTCTGATGGAACAGGATCTGATTGAAGCCCCCGTGCGCGGCGAAGACCTGGTCTTGTGAGCCGACCTTCTCTTTGAGGATCTCCTGCTCGATACGGATCCCCTCTTCGGTGAGCTGGTGCTTGCTCGCCATTTTCCCTTGTAGCGCATAAAGCGCGTTGAGCAGCCCTATCGTGAACGACGAGCTCGATCCCGTGCCGCTTCGCGCGGGCAAGTCTCCGTCATGGTGTATCTCCAGCCCGCGCGTAATTCCCATGTACCGGAGGATCTCGCGCGCCGCGGGATGCTCGATCTCATCGAGCGTCATGCGGCGTTCGATTTTCGACCACACGACGTTGTAGCGGTGCTCGAAGAAGGGCGGTAGATACCGCACGTTTAGATAGCAGTACTTGTTGATTGTCGTCCCGAGCACCGCGCCACCGTGCTCGGTATACCAGGCGGGATAATCGGTGCCGCCCCCTAAGAACGAGATCCTGAACGGCGTTCTACTGATAATCATGGATCATCGCCACCACCGCAATTCTAGCCCA